>CALVIA010000006.1 GCA_944329255.1 uncultured Bacilli bacterium | reverse complement strand
GTATTTAAAAAAGCAATTATAGAACTTTGTAAAGAAAGAACTTATATGCCAACTATACATGATATCTTAGATAAAACTAAAGTAGTTAAGAATGACTATTATTTATCTATTTTAGAACAAATGAAAAAAGATGGATATTTCAAATTAGGAGTAGTACCATTATCACCAGAACAAGAAGAAAGAAACTATGATAAATCTATTAGATGGATAGAAAGAGGAGTCATACCAGGATTTTTATTAGAAGATATGCAAAAGTATATTAATAAATCGTCTAATAAATTAAATGGTAATGATAAGAAATATTTAGAGTAATGTATAGATCATGTTCAGTTTGTGGTAGAATACATCCAGAAGATAAAATGTGTAAGAGAGTATATAAGAAGAAAACTAAAGAAAGCCAATTTAGAAATACTAATGCTTGGATTAAGAAAAGAAATCAAATAAAGAAAAGAGATAAGTATTTATGTCAGTTATGTTTAAAAGATAATGTATATACTTATGATAACTTACAAGTACATCACATCATACCAATAGCAAAAGATTATGATAGAAGACTTGATAGTGATAATTTAATTACACTATGTAGAATGCATCATGAACAAGCAGAAAAAGGAATAATATCAAAAGAAGAATTATATGAATTATTAGAGGTCCCCCCGGAGGGTAGGTAATTCAAAAAAATAATTTTTTCCACACCCACAGCCCACATACATTCACACAAAAATATATTTTCCGTGAGTTTTTTGGAAAACAAAAAGAGTATTAGAACAAAAACTAATACTCAATTTTTTTAAAATCTAATGGATCTTCACTAATGATCTCTAAAGAATACTTCATTCTTAATAATTTAATTACCTCAGCTTTTACCTTATCATAATCTTCATCATCACTGATATTAAAAGTATCTTTAGCAGAATTATAATGTTGATAAAATGTTGCTTCCCACATAGCATTCCTACTATAAGAACTAGCTATATAAAATGCAATTACTTCAGGCATAACATAAGTAATAATATACTCATGATAATTATCAAAAAAAGGATTTATAATTTTTTCTAATTCTTCATCAGAAATATCTTCATCAGTGCATTTTCTAATCATACAATTCCTCCAATTCCTTGTATTAATCACTTAAAATTAAAAATTAGTCAAGATTATTGATACAATTCAGTAATTTCTGGTACGAATTGGTCGTAAAATATCAAAATTTGTCGAATTGTATGTTATAATTTTATATGAGAGATATCTTGGGAGGTACTATTATGAACAATAATTTTTTAATAGATTTTCAATCAATGACTATTGAACAGTTAAAACAATGGATAATAAGTCAAAATTTAACACTTGAAGAATTGGAAACCTATCACAAAGGAACAGAAATGCTTGATAAAGCTGCACAATTAAATAATAATTCTGCAAATAGAGTTTGGTTAGCATTAATTGCTTATGCAATATATAAATTAAAAGGTGGTAAATAATATGAGTGAACAAGAGTTAAAGAAATTAGAAGACAAACTATGGGCAGCAGCAGATAAGATGAGAGGTGCTGTCTCAGTTTCAGATTACAAGTTTATAGTATTAGGTTTAATATTTTTAAAATATATTTCAGATTCATTTGAAGAAAAATACAAAGAACTTGTTGAAGAGGGAGCTGGATTAGAAGAAGAAAGAGATTGCTATACAGCCGAAAATATTTTTTATGTTCCTAAAAATGCTAGATGGGAATATTTAGTAGAACATTCTAAAGATACTAATATTGGTGAAATAATTGATGATGCTTTAACTTTAATTGAAAAAGAAAATAATTCATTAAAAAATGTATTACCTAAAAGCTATAACTCTCCAACTATGAGAAATGTTAATCTTGGAGAATTATTAGATTTATTTACTAATATTAAAGTTGGTACTAAAGAGGCAAAGGAAAAAGATTTGCTTGGTAGAATATATGAATACTTCTTAGGACAATTTGCTAAGAATGAGTTACAAAAAGGTGGAGAATTCTATACCCCTGCTTGTTTAGTTAGAACTATGGTTGAATGTATAGAGCCTTTTAAAGGTAAAGTATATGATCCTGCTTGCGGTTCTGGTGGTATGTTCGTTCAATCTATGAAGTTTGTAGAAGAACATCAAGGTAATATTTATAACATTGGTATTTATGGACAAGAAAAGAATCCTACAACATGGAGACTTGCTAAAATGAATTTAGCTATACGTTCTATGTATGGAGATTTAGGTAAATATGCGGCTGATACTTTTACTGAAGATTTGCATAAAGACTTAAAAGCAGATTACATACTTGCAAATCCACCATTTAATCTAGAGTGGGATAGAGATAAAGTTGAAAATGATCCAAGATGGAGATACGGTTTAGCTCCTAAAAATAATGCTAACTATGCTTGGTTACAACACATGATATCTAAGTTATCTCAAAATGGTAAGATGGCTTGCATTCTAGCTAATGGTTCTTTATCAGCTGGTGGACAAGAGGGAGAAATAAGAAAGAATCTTATTGAAAATGATTTAGTAGATTGTATTCTTGCTATGCCTACTAACTTATTCTATACAGTAACAGTACCATGTTCTATATGGATTATTAATAGAAATAAAAAACAAAAAGATAAAACTTTATTTATAAACGCAAGTAATCTTGGAACTATGGTAACAAGAAGATTAAGAGAATTATCAGTTGGTGATATAAAAAAAATAGCTAATACATATCATAACTATCAAAATAATGAGAACTATGAAGATATAAAAGGGTTTTGTTATTCAGCTACTATTGATGAAATAAAAAACAATGATTATGTATTAACACCTGGTAGATATGTAGGTGTTGAAGATAATAATGAAGATGACATTCCTTTTGAAGAAAAGATGAAGAATATTACTTCTGAATTATCTACACAGTTTGAAGAATCACATAGACTTGAAGAAGAAATAAAGAATAATTTAAAAGCAATTGGCTATGATATTTAATTATACAAATTGTGATTTGTATAAGAAGGGAGTAACAGTAATATGGAAACAAAGAAATATAAATTATCAGAAATATCTTTGAATGTTACTGATGGAGAACATGGAACAATAAAAGATGATATTAACGGAAATTATTTTTTGTTAAGTTGTAAAAATATCAAAAATGGATTTATAAATATTACATCAAATGAAAGAAAAATAAATGAAGAATCATTTAATAAAGTGCAAAAAAGAATAAAATTGGAGAAAAATGATGTTTTAATTACGACTGTGGGGACAATTGGTGAAATGGCAATTATTGAAGATGAGAATATTAATTATTGTTTTCAGAGAAGTGTTGGAATAATTAAACCTAATAAAGAATTTGTTAATCCATATTATTTATATTATTCATTACAAAATGAATTAGTACAGATATCAACTTTAATTAAAGGTGCCGTACAAAAGTGTTTGTTCATTAATGATATGAAAATGATAGAAATATCATTACCTGATTTAAAAAAACAAAATAAAATAGTAAAAGTATTACATAATATTGATAGAAAGATAAAACTAAATAATAAAATAAATAATAATTTGTATGAATTATCACAAAAAATATATAATCGCTGGTTTGTTGACTTTGAATATCCAATAAGTTCAAATCAAACATATAAATCAAATGGTGGTAGTTTTAAAGAAGCTGATGGATTAGTAGTTCCTGACAATTTTAGAGTAAGCAAATTAGATGAAATATGTGATTGCCAAAATGGCCATGCTTTTTATAAAGAAGGATATGACGATTCAGGTTTAATGGTAATAGATTTAGGAAATGTAAGCTTGCAAGGAAACTTTATTTACACAAGTGCTGATAAATATATCGATAGAAATAGAATACCTAATGAAAAATTTATCGTTAAGAAGAATGACTTGGTTATGATTATGACAGATAGAAAAGCTACAATGGATTTATTGGGAAAGACAGCAAAAATATATGAAGACAAAGAGTATGCTCTTAATCAAAGAATTTATCGAATTAGACCGACAATAAATGTTAATTATGTCTATAGTTTTTTGAATAGTAGTTCAACATTAGAAAAATTAAAAGGCGTGGCATTAGGTAGTGTTCAAAAATATGTAAACACTAATCATATAAATGATTTGAAAATTGTAGTTCCATCTGCTGAAATTATGAGTGAGTATTCAAAAGTTGTTGATCCTGTATTTAAACGAATGGAAGAGAATATATTGGAAAATAGGAATTTAGAAATAATGAGAGATTCACTATTACCAAAACTAATGAATGGTGAAATAGATTTAGATAATATAGAGATTTAATCATACAAATTGTGATTTGTAACAGTTGGAATAATAAATAGTTAGGAGTAAGTATGTTTGGAGATTTATTGCAATATGAAATAGATAAGAAAATTACAAAAGAAAATATTGAAAAAGTAAAGAAAATTATTGATCTTGATAATATTAAATTTACTTATTTTCAGTTATTGCATAAAAAACAAAAAGACTTTAAATATACTGAACAATTTGTAAATGAAAGATTCTATTGTTTAAGTTTAAATAGGAGCATTAACGATTTACAAATTTCTTTCATAAATGCTTACTATTATAGAAATATGAATAAGGCAATAAGTCCTAAAATCAAATTATATAGGCTTAAGGATGCAGTATCTTATGAAGAATTATATTTCTACTATTTCTTTATTACAATTGATGGCATATTTAAAATAATTGATAAGACAGGAATACTTTTAAATGATTGCTTGGCTTTAGGATTGAATAAAGAAGACAATAATCTTAATTTATCAGTTATAAATGAAATGAAGAAAATGAAAAATGATTCAACTTTAGAAATCAATAACTATTTAAAATATATATCAGACTATAAGAATTCGGTATTTAATAGAATGAAAGAAGATTATAGAAATAAGAACACTCATGATTTTACAAGCGAGATTCCAAAATATAGAATTATTGATAATCAAATAATGTTTGATGAAAGTCTAAAAATTGATAAAACATATGATGATTTATTATTGCTATTAGATGAATTTAAAAAGTATATAAAATTGGTAGATGACGTTGTGTTATACAGTATTAAGATGCAAGGAAGTGATAAGTAATGTTTAATGAAGAACAATTAGAAGATGCTACATTAAGTATCTTAGAGAGTTTAGGTTATGAAAGATTAAATGGTTATGATATAGATAGGGATTATCATAGTGTTTTTATGGACGATACTTTATTTGATGATTTATGCAGAATCAATAAAGATTTTAATGATGGTCAGATACAAGAAGCTATCAAAACTATAAAGACTTTATCACACGGTAATCCTATTGAAGATAATAAGACCTTTACAAGATATTTATTAGAGGGTGTTCCTGTTCAAGTAAAAACTAATACTGGTTATCAATATAAGAATGTTAAATTAGTTGATTTTGATAATATAAATAGCAATCACTTCCAAGCAATTCAACAATTTACTATTATAGAATTTGATACTAAAAGACCAGATATTATAGTATTTATAAATGGTATCCCTTTAGTAGTAGTTGAACTTAAAACAGCTACTAATGAAGACGTTAAATTAGAAGATGCTTATACTCAATTAACAGGTTATAGAAATGTTTATATTCCTACACTATTTAAGTATAATCAGTTCTTAGTTGTTAGTGATGGTGTTACTGCTAAAGCTGGTACTATCACAAGTCCATATTCTAGATTTAGTGATTGGAAAAAGGTAGAAGATACTGATGAAGTATATGAAAATATGCCTACACATGAAACACTATTTAATGGAATGTTTAGAAAAGATAGATTATTAGATATTATTAAAAATTATATTTTATTTAGTGATGACAAGAAGATATTAGCACAATATCATCAATACTTTGGAGTTAAGAAAGCCATTCTTTCTACTGTAACTAATGGTGTTAAAACTGGTAAAGCTGGTATAGTATGGCATACTCAAGGATCAGGTAAATCATTTAGTATGGTATTCTATTCTGGTAATATGATTAAGTTATTAAATAATCCTACAATTGTAGTAGTTACTGATAGAAATGATTTAGATAATCAATTATACGAAACTTTTGTTAAATGTGATTATTACTTAAAACAAAAGCCACAAAAAGCTGAATCGAGACAATCACTTGATGATATGTTAAAAGATAGAGTCGCTGGTGGAATCTTCTTTACTACACTACAAAAGTTTGAAGAAGAAACAGGATTATTTAGTGATAGGGATGATATCTTAGTTTTAGTAGATGAAGCTCATAGATCACATTATGGATTAGAAGCTACTATGAAGATAGATTATGAAACTAATGAAGCCAAAGAGAAATTTGGTACAGCTAAATATCTTCATAATGCTTTACCTAATGCCATCTATATTGGATTTACTGGAACTCCTGTTGAAACTAAAGATAAATCTACATCGTCTATATTTGGAGATATAATTGATACTTACGATATGACACAAGCTATTTTAGATGGTTCTACTGTCCCTATTATGTATGAATCAAGAATGGCTAGAGTAGGTCTAAATCAAAAAATATTAGATGAAATAGATAATTATTATAAATTTATTGAAGACGAAGGCGTAGCTGATGCATATGCTATTAATAAATCTAAGCAAATGATGGCTAAAATATCTCAAGTAATTGAGGATCCAGATAGATTGGAATTAATTGTTAAAGATATTATAAGCCACTTTGAAGAAAGAAAAGATATGGTAGCAGATCATGCTATGGTTGTCGCTTATTCAAGAAAAGCAGCATATACAATGTATCAAAAGTTCTTAGAGTTAAGACCTGATTATAAAGATGTAGTTAATATGATTATTACCCCATCTAATAAAGATTCTGAAGAAATGCAAAAAGCTATTGGTACTAAGAATGATAAAAAAGAATTAGAAATTAGATTTAAAAATGAGGCTGATGATCCTAATGAGAAATTCAAGATAGCTATTGTTGTTGATATGTGGCTTACAGGATTTGATGTTCCTAGATTAGGTGTTATGTATATTGATAAGCCTATGAAAGCTCATAATCTAATGCAAGCTATTGCAAGAGTTAATCGTGTATATAAAAATAAGCCTGCTGGATTAATAGTTGATTATATAGGATTAAAAGCATGGTTATTAGATGCATTAAAAACATATACTACAAGAGATCAAAGACAGGTAGTAGATAATAATGAAATAGTAAATGCTCTAAAAGATAAAGTTGAAATAATTGATGGAATATTAGATGGATTTGATTATTCTAATTTTAATGATTTAGATAATACCGGTAAATATAATTTGATTAAAGACGGTGCTAACTTAGTATTAAGCTCTGAAGATAAAAAGAAAAGATTTATGAAGCATAGCTTAGATGCTAAGAATCTTTATACTTTATGTAATGGTATATTAGATCAACGTTATAAAGACAAAGTATTATTTATTATTTCAGTTAGATCATTTATATCTAAGATAACAAACGAGAATAAATTAGATGTATCTGAAATTAATAGAAATGTTGGAGTAATGCTTGAACAATCCATTAGAGAAGATGAGTTAATAAATCTAGGCGAGTTATCTAGAGGTAATAGTTTAGAGTTATTAAGTGATACTATGCTTAATAAGTTAAGAAGTTTAAAAGATAAGAATGTAGCAGCTGAGATACTATCTAGAGCCATTAAAACAACTATTAGTGATATTGGTAAAATAAACTTAACATTACAAGAAAAATTTTCTACTAAATTTAATAAAATAGTTGATGCTTATAATGAAAGAACCGATATAGCTGATATCGAAAAAATCATTGAAGAAATGATAAAATTAAAGAAAGAAATAGAAGATGAATTAGAAAAAGGAAATGAATATGATTTATCTTCAGAAGAAAAAGCATTCTTTGATGCTTTGGGTGCAGATTCAGAAATAAAGGAATTAATGCAGGATGAAACCTTAGTTCAAATAGCTAAAGAATTAGTAGAAATTATTAATGAAAACTTAACTTTAGATGCATTTAAAAGAGAAGATGCAAGAGCTAGAATTAGAGTTAATATAAGAAGATTATTGATTAAGTATAACTATCCTCCAGTAAAAAGAGAAGGTGCTGTCGAACAAGTTATAAGACAAGCTGAATTAAAGTATGCAAATAATTAGAAAGATATTTTATATTTACATAAAAAATGCTATAATATATTAAGATGATAGAGTGTGTTTCATTTTTTAAGATGGAATATGCTCTTTTTTGATTGGAGGATTTAAATGATAAAAAAAATGACATTAAAAAATTACAGATGTTTTGAGGATTATACTATAAATTTTAAAGATGAAACTTTGATTGTTGGAGAGAATAATGCTGGGAAATCAACAATAATTGAAGCATTAAGAATTATATCTGTGACCGCAAATAAGTTGTTTAAAAATAGACAGTATATAAATGCTAATGATTCTTTAAATATCCCTAAGAATATTCGAGGATTTAATTTGAATTTAGATGCCTATAAAGTTGATTTAAGATCTATAGTATATTTTTATAAAGAAAATATTAATGCGGAAATAATTGCTGAATTTGAAAATAATGTGATTTTTAAAATTTATTTAAATTCTGAATGTGTTTTTGCTACTATTTATAATAAAAGTGGAGAAAATATAAAAAGTATTACGAATGCAAAAAAAATGAATGAAAATGATTTAAAGGTAAATATTATGCCGCATTTGAATTTAATACGCGAAAAAGAAAAAAAGTTGGCGACTGAAACAATAGAAAGAGATCAATATACATATCTATCATCATTGCATTTCAGAAATGAAATATTATTGTATAAAAATGATTATTTTTTAAGATTTAAAAATATTGCAGAAAAAATATGGAACGGGTTGTGTATTGATGATGTTGAATATTCATCTGATAATGATGAGGTATTATTTTGGATTAAAGATAATCAATTTACATCAGAATTAGGCCTTATGGGAAGTGGATTGCAAATGTATTTGCAAATTATATGGTTTATAGCAAAAAATAGTTCAGGAGCTACTATTATTTTAGATGAACCTGATGTTTATTTACATCCAAATTTACAGAAAAAAATTTTTAATTATATAAAATCTATGAATACGCAAATAATAATTGCTACTCACTCTGTGGAACTAATTTCAGAAGCTGATTTTAAAAATGTTTTCCAAATAGATAAAACTAGAAGAATTCAACGCTATTCCAATGGATTATCAAATGTTCAAAATATTGTAGAAAAAATAGGTAGTGTACAGAATATGTCACTATTACGACTTGGTCTATCCAAAAAATGTATTTTTGTGGAAGGTTTAGATATGAAACTATTGAATAAGTTTTATAAAATTTTATATCCAGAAAAAATTGAATTATTAAGTGACTTGCCAATAATAGAGTTAGGTTCATTTACCAGATATGAGCAAGCATTAGGAGTTTCAAAACTATTTTATAAAGAAACTGAGGGAAATTTTAAATGCATATGTATTTTAGACCGAGATTATAGAATGGAAAATGAATTAAATAGAATTAAAAAGAATGCTGAAGATGCTCACTTGAATTTACATATATGGGAAAGAAAAGAATTAGAAAGCTATTTAATTAACCCTAATGTATTATATAAATTTATAAAGGATAATGTAAGTTATGAAGATTTTATAAATGGATTGAATTATGCTTTAGATAGTTTTTACTATGAATTAATGGATCAGTATTCAAATGCAATACATGAGGTTGATAGATCAAAAAATATACAAACTACTAATCAAGAAGCACGATTATATATTGATGCTAGGTGGGATAGCTTAGATAAGAAATTAAGACTTATAAATGGAAAGAATTTGTTATCATTTATAATTAAATATATGAAAGAAAAATATAAAGTTTCTATAAATAAAAATAAAATACTTGATAAATTTTCAGTTGAAGATGTCGATAAAGAAATTAAAAATGTAATTGATTCTATTATTTTATAGGGAGGTATTATGTATCAATTAATCAAAGTATTTAGCTATTTAGTAAGACAATTTTTAATACCTAATCCATTTACTAATTTAATTAAGAATCCTGGAACTGCGGAAATAGTTAACTGGATATTTGGCGGTGTTCTTGTACCACTTGCATATTTTTTAACAGGTATATGGTATGATGGCAATGTAAAATTCTTTGGTAGCCTTGGCTTTTTATTCAACTATGCAATATTAACAGGCTTATTTTTACTAATAACTAAATTTATAACTAATCTTTATTTAGTAACATTTTTATTCATTTTAGGGTATGTTATATTGTGTATAGTTGA
Organism: uncultured Bacilli bacterium; assembly: GCA_944329255.1. Taxonomy (GTDB): domain Bacteria; phylum Bacillota_I; class Bacilli_A; order RF39; family UBA660; genus CAG-1193. The sequence goes on along the minus strand of CALVIA010000006.1, from coordinate 11,809 downwards.
AAGTAAATTATTTGGAGAAAAACATCCATTTTAAGAGTTAGTAAAATAGTTACTAATTCTTTTTTTAGGTACAATTTAGGTACAAAAATACTAAAAAACCACGGTAAATGATGGTTTATGCCAATATAAAAAGGCCCGTATTTAAAGGGTTTAACACAATTTGGTCTCTTCTAACTGGAGAGAGCAGGACCCCCTGAAGAAATCAAAATGCTCCATTTTTTTCTATATTAAGATTTTAGACCTATTTACTAATTATGGTATATTTTTAGGTATATAAATTTAAAATTATTTATGAAAAATTTACTGATAATTACCATTTAATCAATAAATTTTTCAAAGAGATAATAAATATAAAAATTGCACTTTGAAATTTCTTTTTTTACCTATATAATACTGACAAATAGAAACCTTTTTTGTTATAATGTTATTAGTGGAGGTACTAAGATGTCTGAAAAAGAATTGGATTCAAGTATAAATGATTATATTGAAATAGTAACACCTAAAAACTATGTAAAGCAGTTACAATGGGATATGGCTATTGGACTTCAAGAGGTTGATAATTTAAAACCATCTAAGTATTTAAAAAAGTTGTTGCAAGAAAATGTAACAGGTGAAAAAACAATTTATGAAGTTGAACATGAATTAAAACAATATTATGTAGAAAAAGATAAAACAGATAAAACAATTCAAGATGAATTTGAGTGTGATTTAGTATCTACCAGAATAGTTCAATTGTTAGAAAAAGATAATTTTGAACTATCAGTAAACTATATAAAATATACTCATGAATATTTATTTAAAGATGTTTATGAATTTGCAGGAGAATTTAGAAAAGTAGATTTTTCTAAACAAGAAAGAATTTTAAATAATGATTCAGTTGCATATGGTGATTGTAAATTATTAGAGCAATCATTAGATTATGATATATCTTTAGAAAAAAAGAAAAATTATAGAGAAATGAATATAGTGGATGTAATTAATAATATAACTAACTTTTCTTCAAGCATATGGCAAATACATCCATTTAGAGAAGGTAATACTAGAACTACAGCATTATTTATAGAAAAGTATTTAGTATCACTAGGATATGATGTAGATAACACTATGTTCAAAGAAAAATCAGTTTATTATAGAAATGCATTAGTAAGAAGTAATTATTTTAATAATTATTTAAATATAAAACAAGAAAATAGTTTTTTAATTAAATTCTATGAAAATTTATTATTAGGAAAGAATAATAATTTACATTCAAGGAATTTAATTGTAGAAGAATTATTTAATAAAGAGAATTAAAAGAGGTGTAGATATGGAACTTGTTGATGTTTATAATAATAAACACGAAAAATTAAGTTATACAAAAGGTAGAAAAGAATTAATTGATGGTGAATTTAGATTATCTTGTTTTATATGGATAATTAATGATGAAGGCAAGATTTTGGTTCAACAAAGATTAGCTACTGCTAAGAAATGTCCAAATATGTGGGAAACGGCGTCTGGTGGTGCAACAAAGGGTGATACTCCTTTAAGTGGAGCTTTAAGAGAGTTAGAAGAAGAATTAGGAATAAAAGCTAATAAAGATGATATTAGATTTATTGGTTCATTTGCAAGAGTTAATGATTTTGTAGAAGTATTTTTATTAGAATCAAATATTTCTTTAGATAAATTAAAGCTACAAGATGATGAAGTTCAAGCAGCAAAATGGATGACTATTGAAGAATTTGAAAAAATCATAGATAGTGGAAATGCAAGTGATACTAGTTTTGATGTTTTCAAAAAGTATTATGAAAAATTTTATAATAGATATTTAGTTTTTGAAGATGGAAAACCGGTTTTTAAGAAAATTGAAAAAAAGAATTGATTAAGTCGAGAATATAAAAATTTTTTTTCAATTAAATATTAAAATTTTTATATAATATGAATCACTTTATTATTTAATACGGAGGTGATTTTTTATGAATATAAAAGACAATATAGTTGATTCAATTAAAGATGAATTTGAAAAAAATGATACTATTCATGGTAAAAGATATACTTATAATATTATTAACGATGTATATAACTGGATGACATCTAAAAATAAAGATGTTGAAGTTAGAATATTAAAAGAAAAATCAGAAATGATTAATGTTAATGATTATATTACATTTAACAATCAAGACAAAGAAAATGAATATGTAGTTGTAAAGGTTATAAATAAGGTTATAGTTGATAATTTAGATGAATTATTATCTATATATGATGTTAATAGGATAATGCCTGGTCATACTAAAGAAGATCTAATTGATTTAATGAATAAAATATATGGTAATGAATTAACTAGAAAAAAGATAGTAGCATTTGAATTTGAATATTTATATTCTGATATGAAAAATAATAAAGTATTAATAGAAGAAATAAATGTATCTGATATAGATATAAATGATGAATTTTTTGATTCTTTAAAAAAAGATTATGATGGTTTTGAAAATTGGTTTAAGAAAAAACAAAATGATGGATATAAAGCATATGTAACAACAAATGACAATAAGATAACATCTTTCTTAATGCTTAAAATAGAAGATGAAAATGAATTATATGATGATTTTTCTAAACCTATGAGAAAATGTAAAAGATTAAAGATATGTACTTTAAAAGTTAGCGATAATGGCAAGAAAATAGGTGATGAATTTTTAAAGATAATATTGAGAAAAGCTCAAGAAAATAATGTATATGAAATATATGTTACTTTGTTTAGAAAATATCAAAGTTTAATCGAATTTTTAAAAGAAAATAATTTCGAATTTTATTGTTATAAAAATACTTATAAATTTGACATAAAAGAAGAGGTATATATAAGAAAAATAAATTAGAAGGTGAAGTTATGTCTAAAATATTAATACCTATTAAGCCAGAATATGTAGATAAAATATTATCAGGTAATAAAAAATATGAGTATAGAAAGATAAAACCTAAAAGAAAAGTAGATAAAATGATGATATATTCAACTTATCCTATAATGAAAGTAGTAGGTGAAGTTGAAGTTATAGATATCATAGAAGATAATATTCATAATTTATGGAAATCTACTAATCAATATTCCGGAATAAGTAAAGATAAATTTTATAAATATTTTGATAAAAGAGATGTCGGATATGCATATAAATTAGGTAAAGTTATTAAATATGATAAACCTAAAAAACTAACTGAAATAGGTATAAATTATACTCCACAATCCTTTATATATTTAGATTAATTTGACAAAAATAAAAATATATGTATAATAACGGGTGTATTAAGGGGAATGATATGGAAATAATTGGATATAAATGTTTTAATGATGATTTTACTAATAGATATGGTGAAAAGTTTGAAGTTGGTAAAACTTATAATGTATCTGGTGAAGTAAAATTTGGTAATAATGGAAATGGTTTTCATTTTTGTAAAAATATTGAAGATACATTTAGATATTTTGATACAAAAGAATGTTTAGTTTGTTTAGTAAAAGGTGAAGGAATTATTGATACTTATGAAGATGAATATAATGGATTTTATGATATGTATTCAGCTGAAAGTATTGAAATATTAAAAAAATTATCCAGAGAAGAAATAATTAATATTGGACTAAACCTAAAATTTGATAGATTATTTAGATTTATTCAATTATTTAAATTAAATAAAAATGAAATAGAGATATTTATAGATAAATTTAAAAACGATGTTAATGTTTTAAATTATATAAAATATTATCAATTGAATGATAAAGAAGCATTTAAAATAAAAAAGTATGTTTAAAGGGGGAATTTTTGTGAATAAAAGTACAAAGAAAATTATTGAAGAATTAATTCAAAAAGGATATATAACTAATGAAAGAGATTTAACTGCTAATGATAAAACTAATATAATTTTTGATTATATGATAAAAAAGTATTCTTATCTTTTAGATGAAGATATAAACACTGTTTTATCTAAATCTGATTTTGAAAAAGGAAAAATAATTCATCAAATATTATTAAAATTTGGGAAATATTTTTTAAGTAATTCTCAAATTATTGAATATGATTCAAAAATAAATAGTGATGAACCTGTAATATATGTTACAAATCATAGGTTTAAAGATGATATTTTATCTACTATTTTGGCAATAAAAAATAGAGCATTTATTGTTTTTGGAAGTTTACCACAATTTTATGGAACACTTGATGGAATTATGTCTGCTAAAAATGGTGTTGTAATGGTTAACAGAAAAAATGCTAATAGTAAGAGGTCATCAGTTGAAAAAGCTAAATATGTATTAAAAAATAATATGAATTTATTAATATGTCCCGAGGGAGTATGGAATAAAAGCCCTAATGAGTGTATGTTAGATTTTTGGAGTGGGTTTTATAGAATTGCAAAAAAAGAAGATGGAACTTTTTATAAAATAGTGCCTGTTGTGCATTATATTTATAATACATATGAATCAAGTAAAAATAATAATATACATACAATAGTAGGTGATCCTATTTCGTTAGATGGTTTTAGTGAACAAGAAGGGGTTTCTTATGTTAGAACAGTAATGCTTAACTATTATTGGAATTTAATGGAAAAGTATGGTGTAACTAAAAGAGATGATTTGTTAAAAGGATTTAATGATTCAACTGAAGCGTGGGAATATGAACTAACTAATAGAGTTAAAACAGCTGATAAGTATGACTTTGAAATAGAAATTTCTGCTGATAAAAAAAAGAAAAATAATGAATTAGACATATGGGATACTATTGCTAATTTGGATGTAACCAAAGAAAATGCAATTGAAGTTATAAACGCAAAGAAGAAAGTAAAAGAGTTAAAAACAAATGATTTTCAACATAGATTTTAAAAACTATAATTAAATTATAGTTTTTTTTGTTATTTCTATGTTATAATACTCTTGTATAGTAGGAGGTATATTTATATGGAGGGAGTATTATTGCCTGCATGCTCTTTATTTTTTTCTTTATTATTATGCATTGCTTTTTTTATTAAAAAGAAAGTACCAATTTTAGAAAATAAAGTGTATTCTTTAATGTTAATTATAAGTGTTATTGATAGTTTAATTGTAACAATTTTACAATTATTAGCAAATAAATATGATATAAATCTTATAAAAAATATTATTGATGTATTAAATAAATTTGATTTTATTCTTTTAATAATTTTTTTAAATTGTATTTTAATGTATATTATTTTTATAACAAAAAAATATGATGATGAAAAAAAATATAAAAAAATTTTTAATATGTTTGTAATAATAGATTTATTTATTGGGATACTTTTATTTTTTCTAAATGTTAATGTTATAAATGTTGCAAATAAATATAGTGTAGATGGTAGTGCAGTATTATTTACATATATAATATGTGGAATTTATATTGTTACATCAATTTTTATTGCACTTGTGAATTATAAAAAAGCGGATAAAAGATATATACCTATATATGGAATTGTATTTATAATGATTATATTGATGATTTTGTTTAAGTTAAATCCATATTTAATTATTATTTCTATTTCTTTAACTTTTTTCGATTATTTGATGTTTTTTACAATAGAAAATCCAGATGCAAGAATTATTAATGAATTAGAGTTTGCTAAAAGTCAAGCAGAAAAAGCAAATAGAGCAAAAAGTGATTTTCTATCAAGTATGTCACATGAAATAAGAACACCACTTAATGCAATAGTTGGATTATCAGAAGATATAGCAAGTTATAAAGAAGAAGTACCAAAAGAAGTAGTAGAAGATACAGAAGATATATTAAATGCAAGTCAAACATTGTTAGAAATAGTTGGAAATATATTAGATATAAATAAGATAGAAATAAATAAAATGGAAATAAATGAAGGACCATATAATTTTGTAAAAGAAATAAAAAGTTTAGCTAAAGTAGCAATGACAAGAATAAATGGAAAACCAATAAAATTTAATATGGAATTTGCAGAAGATATACCAAATGAATTAATAGGAGATAAAATACATATAAAAAGTATTGTAAATAATTTATTAACAAATGCATTTAAATATACAGAAGAAGGATATGTAAATTTAAGAGTATATTGTATAAATAAAAATGAAATATGTAATTTAATAATAACAGTACAAGATACAGGAAGAGGAATAAAAGCAGAATCAATAAATAAATTATTTACAAAATTTGAAAGATTAGGAATAGAAAAAAATACAACAACAGAAGGAACAGGATTAGGACTTGCAATAACAAAAAGTTTAGTAGAAATGATGGGTGGAACAATAAACGTACAAAGTCAGTACGGAAAAGGATCAATATTTATGGTAAACATACCACAAAAAATAGGAGAAATAAAAGAAGAAACAAATGATGAAGCATTTGAAAATACAGAGGTATTAAATATAATAAATTATAAAAATAAAAAGATATTAATAGTAGATGATAATAAATTAAATATAAAAGTAGCAAAAAAAGCATTGAATGATTTTAACTTTGAATTAGATGAAGCAACTGATGGAAACGAATGTTTAAACAAGGTAAAAGAAAAAGAGTATGATTTAATATTAATGGATATAATGATGCCAAATATGGGAGGAGAAGAAACATTACAAAAATTAAAAGAAAATCCATCATTTAAAACACCAGTAATAGCGTTAACAGCAGATGCAATAAGTGGAGCAAAGGAAAAATATATGAGTGAGGGATTTGTTGATTATATAGCAAAACCGTTTAGTAGAGATCAAATAAAAGAAAAAATTGATAAAATATTTGAAAATTAATAAGCATATTAATATATATGCTTTTTTATAAAAAACTAAAAATTGACAAAAAATGAATTATATGTATAATATAGCAATAAAATAGGGGTAATTATGGATATTATACAGATTAATAAAAGAGAATTTAAGAATATTATAAAAAAAGGTTATACTTACGTTTATAATGATAGATTTATTAAATTAGATAAAATATATATAGATAATTTTAGAAATAATAAAAGTTTTAATGTTCAAAGTGGTATTAATAGACAACAAATACAAATGTTATGTGATAGACAATAACATGTAAAAAATACATCACTACCTAAAGGTATAGTACAAATTGGTAATATTCCTATTTGTGTTATATACAAATATTTTGATAATTATAAATCATTTAGAGAAATAGGAAATGAGAATATAGATACTATATATAATAATATTATTAATGCAATAAATTATAATGAGGAATTGATTAATAATGGTGTATATAATTATGATTTAAATGTAAATAATGTATTATACTATTGTAATGATGTACAGTTAATTGATCTGGATGGAAAATATATAAAAATAGATTTTAATAATAAAGTAGATTATAATAGGATGTACTCATATTTTTTAAAACAATTAAAATATATATTACTATCTAAAACAAAAGGAGAACTTGTACTAAATGAAATAGTAAATTATGTTGATAATATAAAATTAAAATGTAAATAAAATATTTTTATTTGCATTTTTTTATTTTATTAATGTATAATTAAGCTAGGTGATAGTATGAAAATTAAAACAAATATATTTAGAGAATATGATATTAGGGGAGTATACCCTACTGAAATTAATGAGGAAATAAGTAATACAATTGGAAAGGCATATGGAACTTATATAAAAAAATATAATGAAAAATTATGTTTAGTTGGACATGACAATAGATTGTCATCTGAATCATTAAATAATGCATTAATAAATGGAATTTTAAGTACAGGAGTAGATGTAATTGATATAGGGCTTGTAACAACTCCAATGCTATATTACGCTAGAATTATAAAAAAAATAAATCCTGGAATTATGATAACTGCTAGTCATAATCCTAAAGACGATAATGGATTTAAATTTTCCATAAATAGCGTTTTAAATGCAAAAGGAGATGAAATATATAAATTTAGAGATTTCATTTTAAAGAACGAATTTGATTCTGGAAAAGGAAAATTATATAGATATAATATAAAAAATGAATATTATGATTTATTTAAAAAAAATCTAAATTTTGGGCATAAAAAAATAAAAGTTGTTTTAGATTGTGGAAATGGAACGACATCCCTTTTTGCCAAAGAATTATATAGTATGTTTCCAATCGATATAGTAATGTTGTTTGATGAATCTGATGGTAATTTTCCTAACCATCATCCTGATCCTATAGTTGAAGAAAATTTAAAATATTTGAAACAAAAGGTATTAGATACAAATGCAGATGTTGGAATTGCATTTGATGGAGATGGAGATAGAGCCGGATTTGTTTTTAATGATGGAACTGTACTTACATCAGATTTGTATGCAGTTATTGTGTTACGAGAATTACTAAAAAATAGTAATAATAAAAATATATTATATGATATAAAATGTTCAAAAGTAATAAAGGATGAAATACAAAAATTAGGTGGAACTCCTCATGAAAATAGAACTGGAGCATCATATATGATGGATTCAGTAATTAAAAACAATGATTTATTTGGAATTGAATATTCTGGACACATTTATTTTAATAATGGATTTCCACCAATAACAAGTGGTTTATATGCTGGATTAAAACTTTTAGAAATTATGTCTAATTCAGATATGAGTTTAAAAGATATGGTAAAAAATGTAAATAAATATTATTCAAAAGAGGAATATAAATTTCCATTTGATGATAATATAAAAGAAAAAGTTATTGAAAAAGTAAAAAAATATTGTGAAGAAAAAAAATATAAAATGTCATTAATAGATGGTGTAAAAATATATTTTGATGATGGATGGGCACTTGTTAGATGTTCAAATACAGGACCAAATGTTACTACAAGATTTGAAGCAGAAACAAAAGAAAGATTAGAAGAAATAAGTAATGAATTTATAAAAATAATAAATGATTTTAAATTAAATAATAAATAGTATGATATAATTGTATTGGTGATTTTATGGATAACAATATAAAAAGAACAATTATTCTAGATAATTATGAAAATCCATATAATAAAGGACTTTTGAATAATCAAGAATATGATAAAATAAATGCAAATAATGAAACATGTATAGATAACATAGATTTAGAAATAAAAATAGAAAATAATATAATTAAAGATATAAGATTTGATGGCGAGGCATGTGCAATATCTACTAGTACTACATCAATAATGATTAAATTATTAATTAATAAAAGTATTGATGACGCATTGAAAATTGTAAATAATTATGAAAATATGATCAATGAAGAAGAATATGATGAAAATTTACTAAATGAAGCAATTGTTTTTTCAGATATTTATAAACAACCAAACAGAAAAAAATGTGCTTTATTACCTTATAATGCTTTAAAAAAATACTTATTAAATAAAAAAAACGTAAATTCTTTAATATAAAATAATATAAAAACCTACAAACATATGTCAAAATGATCATCTTTATCACGATCTTTATAAGAAGATTTTTTAGGTGTTTTCATATAATCTGGAATATTAGCATAATCAAATAATTCATCTTCATTGATAGTATTTTTTGCCATATAATATGCATCATCTGCATCAAAATAATTCTCCTTATATAATGCCTTTATTTCAGTCGTGGCGGTATTTTTAACATGATTATTACAAAGTGTAATAATTCTTTAAAAAATTCTCTAATTACCTTTAAATAGCTTCTATGGTAGTCATTAAGTTATTTTTTCAGTAATAAGATTAGAATTTCTAGTTTTCAATGATTTAACTTCTGTTTCTAGTTTTTTCTTTTATTTTTCTAGTATTTAATGACTTTTAGTAAAAGTATCAACTTTTTCAAATAATTGTTCCATTTTAGGGTGAAATTCAATTATCTTTTTAGATTCTTTTATAACATTATTCATACTTTTAAAAGTATCTTTTTTTACTTTAACATATTCTTTATCAATAAAAGTATTTTCAGTAGTTTTCTTCTTTTCTTCAAAATCTATCATAGCATTATTTAAACTTTTATTCATAACTTCAACTTTTTGCTCATAATATCTAGTAGTTTTCTTTAATTCTCTTGTATTTTGATAAACTGCATTACTTCCTTTAATACCTCTTTCTAAATCATAACCTTTATTGGTTAATCTTTTATGGTATTTATCTTGTAATTCAGATAAGTGTAATTTATCTCTAATATATTGTTTTTTGGAAATAGTATATCTTTCAGTTTTAGTTCTATTATCATACTTTTTAACTAACAGAACAACAACACAATGTAAATGTGGTGTAGATTCATCAACATGAATTGTTGCGTGTAATACTTGCTCTTTGGTATAACCTAAATTCCTATAAACAAAATCCATACAAGTATTTCCCCAAGTAATTATATCTTCTTTATTCATATTATCAAAAAATTTATGTGTAGCTGTAAATAACAATTCATCAGCAACTACATTTTTAAATCTATCTAACATTTGATTATAGTTTTTTCTTCTTTCACTTCGTTCAGTTTTCATCCTTTCACTGTGTTCTTTTTCATATTCTTTTGTCATTTCTTTAAATCTTTTTACATATTTAATATCTAATGGTATTAATTCTATATTATCTTTGCTTAACTCTATTTTTATAGCGGGATTAGAGTTATATGCTTTTTTCTCCCTTTTATTATGTGAACCAACCTGTGCTAAATTATTAATAGTCATAATTTGTTGACTTCTAAATATTGCCTAATTCATTTATTTATTTTTAAAATAATGCACTAAAAAAAGATACCCATTTCTAAGTATCTTTGCTTATTTATTATTTTTTATTTATCTTGTTTAAACAATAAAGTTCTATATATTTTTCTCTTTCTTCTTCAGTTATTTGATAACTATTTTCTTTAAACATTTTATTTAATTTATCATAATGTCCATTTATACTCTCATGACTAGCAATAATCATATCCATATTTGATACATTAGTTAAATCTAAATTAATACCATTTATTCTAGCAAGTGATTCTATAAACATTCTTTGACTTCTACCATTGCCTTCACGAAAAGGATGTAACGCATTTATGTCTGCAAATAATTCTACTAATTTTATAATTGTAGTTTCATAATCATAATCCATATAATAATTTTCTTTTTTTAATTTAGAGAATATATCATTTGCAAATGATTCAATATGTTCAGTTAAACAAAATAAATCTTGTTTTTCTATATTACAATTTCTAATATCTCCAGCCCATCTATAAACATCTTGGAATAGATATTTGTGAATAGATTTTAAATAATTAAAGTCAAAATTACCTTTTAAAGGGTTATCATTAAATGCTGATACTCTTAAAGATACTAATTCTCTTTCTGCATTATATAAATCTTCATCATTTGTAATGTTTAATTTATTAATTAATACATCAGTATCTTTATAACAATAATCAGCTGTTTTCTCATAAGTATATTTATACTTACTATCCATATATTCTCCTATATTTTTCAATTATTTTTTGTCTTTCCTTTTCATAAGTAGATTTACCAGTTATACAATCATATAATTTCTTTTTAATTTCATTTGTTAAAGGCATACCTTCTTGTGACATAGCACCATCAACTTTTCTTATTTTTTCTTGTATTTCTTTTTCTGTTAAATTAATGTTTCTATTCATCTAAATCACTCGCTTTCTTTTTTGGATTTGATATAAATATTATATCACAAATCCTTATATTTATCATTAATTTATATGCATTTTTGTCATTACTTCCCGACTTTTTCAGTTGTAAAATACAAAAATGTCTATTTTTAAATAAAAAAAATATATAAATCAATTTTATATATTTTTATTTTAATGTATAATGTATAGCATTTTATGACACATTTTTCCAATAAGAAAAATGTGTTATAAAATTATTGTACCTAATTGCTA
>CALVIA010000005.1 GCA_944329255.1 uncultured Bacilli bacterium | reverse complement strand
TTGCATGCTTGGTATTTTTATTTCCCATTAATTTCCATTATTCTCTTATAGGATGAACTTTCCTATAAGATAAAAAAGAACATGTAGTTAAACTAACATGTCCTCATATGAAATGTGGTTTACATTTTAATAGCATTGAAAAAACTTGGGATTGTCCTTGCCATGGTTCTAAATTCTCAATTGATGGCAATATTATAAGAGGTCCAAGTACACAATGTATTAAAAAACATAAATAAAAAAAAGGCGGAGTTCTCTGGGGGGAGAGCTCCTTTCAGGGGGTTTTGGTTGAATTCACTCTCACATTAAACGGTAAGAGTGAGCACAAATTTATCATTTGTACATACTAATAATATACCATGTTTTTCATTTTGTCAATACAATTTATAAATAATATTTAATACTTGTTTTATACTCTTTATTATTCGATAAAATTACATAATTTATACCTAAGGGAAAAATAAAATTAAAAATTCTAATAAAAAAATTTACACTTCTTGATAATTTATTTATACCTGATGAAATTATTATTATATTATCTTTTTTTATTATTCCTCTTGCATTTTTAGGAAATAAACTCTTATTTGGGGCAACTAGTCCTATATTATTTTTTATTAATTCATCAAATATGGGCGGAACAATTCCGTTATGCATATGTCCACATAAAATTAAATCATATTTTTTTATTTTATTTTCAACTTTATTTTCTTTTAAACAAATTGGAGAATGCATTAATAATATATTAAAACAATTTTTTGGAATATTTAATATTTTGTTTTTATTTATTTCCTCTAGCATTATTTTGTAATCTTCTTTTTTATTTTTAAAATAATATTTACTTGATTGTGTAAAACCATAAAAATACAATTCATTTAATTTTAATCCTCTATTATCTAATAAATACACATTTTTAATATTTTTTATTATATTCCATAAATTATTAGATTCGCTTTTTTTTATTTTTAAATCATGATTCCCTAATGATATAATTAATGGTTTTATTTCAGATAATTTTGTAATCCATCCAATAAAATATTTTTTATCTTTTATTTCATTTTTATCGATTAAATCACCAATTATACAAATATAATCTATATCATATTTTTTTATTTTGTCATATAATTTTTCCAATCTTTTTTTATCTTTTATAGATATATAATGAACATCACTAAATATTAATAATTTAATATCTTCATTAATTTTATTTGTATGTATAATTGTTTTTGTTTCTTTAAACATATTACACCTCTAATTAAATTTATTTCTATATCCACATTTTTTGCATAAATCTTCAACTAATTTATTATTATTAAATCCATTAATTATATTTTTATATCTTTCATTACTAATTATTTCATCAATTGAATTATTAAATATATTTCCTAAATTAATTATACCGTCATTATCTAAACAGCATGGCACTACTGTTCCATCTACTAATATTGCTAATTGTTTTTTTGCTCCTTTACATGTTCCATAATTAGTTATTATTTCATTACTGATATCTGGCCACGAAAATAATTTATCAATATCAAGAAAAATACTGTCTGTCAAAGAAAATCTATTATTATTTAATGAAATTTTCTTTTTATAATGTTTTTCTAATAAATCATATATTTCTCTATTATCTTTGTTATTCCAAAGTCTTAATGAAATATATGATTTTTTTATTTTATCAATAATTTCTAGAATTTCTTTTATTTCATTAATATTATTAAAACTATGTAACGATATATTGATTTGTCTAATTTTGTTATTATTTATTATCTGTATTTTTTCTTTTAAAAGTCTTCCATTTGTAGTTATATTAATATTCATATTATAATTATTTGCAATTTTTAATATTGAATCTAATTCTGGATGCATTAGTGGTTCTCCTTTAACATGTAAATAAATATGATTAGTATATTTATTTATTTTTTTTATAATTTCTTCAAATTTATTTATATTCATAAATTCTTTTTTTCTTTTTGTATTAGGACAAAATTCACAATTTAAATTACAAATATTTGTTATCTCTATATAAATTCTATTAAACATCACTTATTTCTAAACTTTTAGATAAATCTTTTTTTATATAAATGTAATTATCTAAATTTTCCTTTCTTAAAAATTCTTTGCTATCATTACTTGCTTGAAGTAATATTTTATAATCTTTTTTTAAATCTGCAATTTTAAAATTCATATCCCCACTTTGTCTTATTCCAAATATATCTCCTGACCCTCTTAACATAAAATCTTCTTCACTAATTTTAAATCCATCATTAGTTGAACTTAATATTTTAAGCCTTTTATTATTTTTATTTCCTATTAAAATACAATATGAATCTAAATTATTTCTTCCTACTCTACCCCTTAATTGATGTAATGTTGATAATCCAAATAATTCAGCATTATGTATTACAATCATAGTTGCATTTTTAACGTCTACTCCAACTTCTATTACTGTAGTACTAATTAAAATATCTATTTGTTTATTAATAAATTTATACATTACATCATCTTTCTCTTTTGGTTTCATTTTACCATGTAACATTCCTATATTATATTTTTTAAATGCTAGTGAATATTGTCTTACGAGTTTAGTGACGCTATCATTATTCTCATCTTCTATTAAAGGTGCCACTACATATATTTGATGATTTAAATCAAGTTCATTTTTTATCATATATAAAACATCTTTTATTTCAGTTTCATTTTTTACAATAGTATTTATTTTTTTTCTTCCAGTTGGCATAGTTTTTATTGTACTTATATCCATATCTCCATAAATAGTTAAAGCATATGTTCTAGGTATTGGAGTTGCACTCATATAAAGAATATCAGGCATTAAACCTTTATTTTTTAAATTATTTCTTTGATTTACTCCAAATCTATGTTGTTCATCAGTTACAATTAATCCAAGATTATTAAATAATACATTATCTTCTATTAATGCGTGTGTTCCAATAATTAAATCTATCTCATTATTTAGTAATTTTTTATTTATTTCTTCTTTTTTCTTTTTATTAATACTTCCAGTTAATAATTCTATTTTTGTATCTTTTAATATTTTTTTGAATGTTTCATAATGTTGATTAGCTAGTATTTCTGTTGGTGCCATTAAAGCACATTGAAACCCTGAGGTAATCATTCCTAAAATTGCTATTAATGCAACAATTGTTTTACCACTTCCTACATCACCTTGTAGTAATCTATTCATTCTATTATCACTATTTAAATCATTTATAATTTCATTTATACATTTTTTTTGATCTATAGTTAATTCAAAAGGCAAATTACTTATAAAATCATTTATAAAATTTATATTTATATTTCTATTATAACCCTTTGTATAATTACTTTTTTTATCTTTTAAAATATTAATTTTAAGCATAAACATAAATAATTCTTCATATTTTAATCTTAACATTGATTGCTTTAAAGAATTTATATCTTTTGGATTATGTACATTATATAAAGATATATTTTTTTCAATAAAACTATATTTTGAAGATATATAATTTGGAATATAATCAATTAATTTATTATTTTCTAATGCATTATTTATCAAATTATGAATAGTTTTTTTATTAAGATTTTCTGTTGTTCTATAAAAAGGTATTATTTTTATATCATTTAAATCAGAATTTAATATTATATCAGATGCAATTATTAAATTATTTTTTTTATCATACTTTCCAATAATTACAACTTTTTTAGAAATCGTAATATTAGGTTTTAGAAAGGCTCTATTAAATATATTTACTTTTAGTAATTTACCATTAGCATTTATACTAAATTGCATTTTATTCATATTTTTTTTAAATCTAAATATAATCGGAATAGTTTCTACTATTCCATCTATTATTATCTTGTCATTATCATTTAAACTTTCTACATCACTTCTTTTTAACACTTCATATTTATACGGAAAATGTGTTATTAAATCTTCAATTGTATTTATATTTATTTTGTTTAAATATGATAATGTTTTAGGACCAATTCCTTTTATATTTTCCAAATCAGACATCTTTTATCACCTTGTAATAATTATATCAAAAAAATTGTATTTTTTTTAAAAAGTTATTGACAAAACTACTAATTATAAGTATTATAATGACTACCAAATCGAGTTATCGGTTTGGCTGCTAGTATCACACTAGCCAACCCCTTTTTATTCTTTTTGAGGTCGTTCTTCAGGGGGGCGGCCTCTATATTTAAAAAATTAAAAAAGCATTGATCAATGCTTTTTTTTATTTTTGAGTTAAATATTCATATAATTTATTAGGGGTATTTTTATTAATAACAATATCATATATTGTATTTATTAGTTTTATATTTATATTCTTCTTTTTTAATAAATCATAAATAGATATTAAAGTATAATAACCTTCTACTGTTGTATTTTTTATATATAAATCAATTTCTTCTTTGTTTTTATTTTGTCCAATAATATTACCTAATGAGAAGTTTCTACTTTTATTTGAGGAACAAGTTAAAAATAAATCTCCAACTCCAGCATATGATATTAATGAACTTGTATTGCAGTTTAAATATTTTAGTAATTCATTTAAACTAAATAAAGCTTCTGTTAGATACATTGATTTTGTTGATTCATTAGCATTCATTCCATCTAATATACCTGATCCTATAGCAAAAACATTTTTTATTGCTCCTAGAATTTCAATTCCCAATATGCCATCGCATTCTTTAAGTTTTATATAATTATTATTTAATGCTTTTTTTACTAAATTAACAGTGTTTTTATCTCCTGCAACAGAAAGGCCACAAGGTAATTTTGATACAATATCAACTGCAAAAGTAGGTCCACTTATTGCTGCTATATTTTTTGTATTTAAATTTTTTTCTAAAATTTCATTCATAAATAAACATGTTTTTTGTTCAATTCCTTTTGTTGCTATTAAAATATTATTATCTTTAATAAAAGGTTTCATAGAAAGCGCTAAATCATTAACAAAAGCAGCTGGAATAGCAATAATTAATAAATCTTTGTTATTTATACATTCTTCTATATTTGTTGTAATTAATATATCATTTGAAATTTTATAGTTTGGTATTAAATTATAATTTGATCTATTTTTTGATAAATTATTTGCTTCTTCATCAAATTTAGTCCACATTGTTATTTTGCAATTATTATCACTTAAAATACTGCTAAGAGCCATTGCATATGCTCCACACCCAAATAAACCTATTTTCATATAACCTCCATATATTTCACGTATATAAATAATACAATTATTTTTTATAAATTTCAATATTTAATTAAAAAATGCTAGACGTTGTCTAGCATATATATGTAACTCAATTAAATTGAGATATTTATTTTGGTAGCCTGTATGGGACTTGAACCCATGAATGTCACCTTGAGAGGGTGATGTGTTAACCACTTCACCAACAGGCCATTAATAACATTAATTATATATTATTATATTAACATTTATTTTCTATTTTTACAATATTGAATATTAAATAATATTAATTATTGTTAAATATTTATAAAAAAAAATACCTCACAGGTATTTATTTTAATTATTGGTGACCAGTACGAGATTCGAACTCGTGAATGCCGCCGTGAAAGGGCGGTGTGTTAAGCCACTTCACCAACTGGCCATAAAAATGGCGCCTCAACTAGGACTTGAACCTAGGACCCCTTGATTAACAGTCAAGTGCTCTAACCAACTGAGCTATTGAGGCGTTTAAATGGTGGGCCTGAATGGACTTGAACCATCGACCTCACGCTTATCAGGCGTGCGCTCTAACCACCTGAGCTACAAGCCCACAAATACATCAAATCAACTGACTTTTTCATTGTATATTATTTTTAATAAAAAATCAAGACTTTTTTAGAAAAAATGTTATTTTTTTAAAAGCATCAATTTATGATGCTTTTTTTATGTTAGTTTCTTTAATTATATATTTTGGTCTATTTTGTAATTCAATATGAATTTTAGATAAATATAAACCTATAACTCCTAAAAATGTTATTTGTATTCCTCCTAAAAAAACCATTAAAGTACATACTTGTAAAAATTCTGTTTTAAAATAAAACAACATAATTATCATAATAAAAGATATAAACAATAAAAATAAACCTACTAATATTGATAAAATAAGAGGAAATGTAGAAAAAGCAATAATGCTTTCTATTGAATATGCAAACAACTTAAAAAATGACCACTTTGTAACCCCTGCTACTCTTTCAACATTTTTATATTCTAACCATTTTGTATTATATCCAACCCATGAAAATATTCCTTTAGAATATCTATTGTTTTCTTGTAATTCCAGTATAGAATTAACCATTTGTCTTGTCATTAATCTAAAGTCTCTTGCGCCATCCACTATCTCTGTATTAGATATTTTGTTAATAATTTTATAATAACATTTTGCAAAAAAACTTCTAACTTTAGGTTCTCCTCTTCTTGTCATTCTTCTTAATCCTACACAATCATATCCTTCTTCTTTAATTCCATTATACATTTCTATTATCAATTCAGGTGGATCCTGTAAATCAGCATCCATTATTGCTACATAATCACCACATGTATGTTCCAATCCAGCAAGCATTGCTGCTTCTTTTCCAAAATTTCTTGAAAAAGAAATATATTTTACTCTTTTATCTTCTTTTGATAATTTTTTCAACATTTCTAAAGTTTTATCTTTGCTTCCATCATTTACAAAAATTAATTCAAATTTTTCTTTTTTCATTTTATCCATTACTTTATTTATTTCTTTAATAAAATATGGTATAGATTCCTCTTCATTATAACAAGGTATTACTAAGCTAATCATTAAAATCACTTCCTAATTTCATATTATCATATTAAATTGTTTAAAACAATTAATATAAGTTATTTTATATTATTTTTTTTAAAGTTACACAATTTTAACAAATCATATTCTAAATAATTAAAATGATTATACCAATTAGTATTTCTTTCTTCATTGCTAACAGGATTAACTGGAATATGTATATCATAATAATTAGGATCTAAATAAATTATTGGTATATTCATATTTATAGAAACTTCTATTATTTTTCTAGATGGTATTTCAGTATTAGAAATTATATAACTTGGTAAAATTGGAATATCATTTTTTAAAACTATTTCATTATATTTATCTGTTTTAATCAAAAAATCTTTTAATGATAAATATTGTTGTTTTATTACGTAAAAATTATCTTTAAGTGCATATTGATTTGTCTGTCCATCGTGTGTATTAGATGACATTATATAATTATTTTTTATATCATCATAACCAAATGTAATTCTATCTTTTGACGAAAAAGAATCGTAGATATGATTATCAATTAAACTATACGATAAATATTTTTTATTTTCAAATGCTTTTATATACTCTTTTTTTGCATTATCTTTAAGCATATAATCTTCTATTTTGTTTGTTCTTGTAAGCAAATAAAATTGCTTTTGATTTTCAGTTTGACACTGTAATTTATAATATTTTGCACATCTGCCATTTAAATTTATTTCTTCATAATTAATTCCATTTAATATTTTAGATTTATTAAAAGAATTTTTCATTTCTAAATAAAAACTTTTTTGAACTAATGAAAATAATTTATCTATAATGTCTAATTTATTTTGAATTCTTAATTCATTTAAAATTAATATTAAATCATTTAAATCATAATTATTGAGTTCGTTTATATTTAGTGAAAAGAAATATTTTAAATTGTTTAATAATTTTAATATATTATCATTTATCATTTCTTTTAAATCTTTTTTTGAATTAATAGTTTCTATAATTGTTTCAATATTTAATAAAGTATTTTTTGCATAATCTTTAAAATATATTTGAGAAATTAAATCTTGAACATAGTTTTTGTCAACATTATTTATATCATTTAATAAATCATTTTCTATATCTTTTCTTTGTTGAATTAATTTATCAGGATAATTAAGTATATTCATTATTTTTTCAAATGTTTTTGCATTAGTTTTTGTTATTATATAGATAATTACGTCATCACTTAAAATATCATTTATCTCTTTTTCATCTAAATCTTCTATAATTAATAGTTTATTAACTTTTCTAATTATTTCAATTTTTTCTTCCATAACGCTCCCTCTTTTTGATACCAATATTATACAACATTACCAATTATTTTACAAATTTGCTTTATTTTTATTTATTTATGTGCTATAATTCAATTATGGGGCGTTAGCTCAGTTGGTAGAGCAACTGACTCTTAATCAGTGGGTCTAGGGTTCGAATCCCTAACGCCCCACCATATTGTTAAAATGCTCATTTTTTTTGAGTTTAAATAATAAAACTAACTAGAAATAGTTAGTTTTTGTTTTTTAATAGATAAAATAATACGATTAAAGAAGTTATAATAACTGGATAACTAAAAAAACTTAAACTAATATAGAATTTTGAATATTATATATACTTTTAAAAAGGAAATTATTTAAAGTATTAAAGTGATAAATATTAATTAAATCTTTTTATCTTTTTTATAAACAATAAATATATTAATATAACAATTATTATAATATCGTGTAATCTTGGTCCATCAAAAATTACCATATTACTTATTAATGTAACTATAATTATTCCACATGAAATTATTTTAGAAAAGATTCCACTTTCTTTTGTCATCCAAGTAAAGTATGCCATTATTGGTGAACATAATGAAAAACAAAACCATCCTTTAATAAATTTCCAATAATATATTGAATTAGTTAATTCTGCGGTAACATAATATGTTAATAACATTCCCAAACAAAATGGTAAAATATTAATCATTGCTTTTTTCTTAGTATCACTGAAAATAGAAATTATAACACCAAATAGTATCCATATAGATAGTTCTGAAAACATTTCTCCAAAACTAAAATATATATCAAAATATTTTGATATAATTCCTAATACAGCTCCAATTACAAACATACTAATAGGATTTAAAATATATTTTTTCATATATAAACTCCATTTAAACTTAATTTATTTATATAATTATAACATATTTAATCTATAGAATATTAATTTTTATAAATTCATTTACATATAATTAATATCAAAATAATATTTTATTTTAAAATTTGACTTATTTTGAAATAAGTTATAAAATATAAAAAGTTAGGAGTTGAATTTAGATGGCAAATTTTATGAGTCATATTATTATGAGTGAAAAATTATATAGCAAATTACACAATAAGAATATTATTAATAAGGATGTACTTAAAATGTATTCATTAGGTCAAGATTTAACTATATTTAATATAAATTGTTTTAGGGATGCTCATACATGTAATTCAACTAAATTTTTTATAGAAACTTTAAAATATATTAAAGAAAATAATTTAGAAAATGATTCTATGGTTATGTCATATTTATATGGGCATATTGCTCATTATGCTTTTGATATAACTATTCATCCTATCATTGGAAATATTACTCATGACATAAAAAACAAATCTTTTATTAAAGCTCATACTTATTTTGAATGTGAAATGGATAAATTCTTATTAAGAAGAAATAAAATAATTGATTATTCTTTTTTAAATAATAAAAATATTAATAATAAAAATATTAAAAATTTAATAAATAGTACTTATAGAACAAGTTTATCTTATTATAATGTAAGCAGTTATTATAAGGGATCTATTTTAATAATAAAATTTATTAAAAACTTTGTTAATATATTATACAATAAGGATTTAATTCTTAATAAGATTGCAAGAATAAATTCTTATGATGTAAATAGTAATTTTTATAAATTTATTAATAGTGATGATAAGACCAAAAATAAAATCATGAATAGTATATTTAAATCATCTATTAATTTATCTTTAAAATATATTAAAGAAGTAAATAATTATTTATACAAAAACGCTAATATAAATACCTTATATGAATTATTTGATGGAACACCATATGATGTTGGTGTAATAAAGAATGTTAGTTACGATTATGATAATGTTCCTGTTAAATATAAGTTATTATTACAAATAAAATAGTTTAGAAAAATTCTAAACTATTTTTTATATTAGAGATTTTAATAATATGTCTTCTTCTTCTAAAACTTTTATTAAAGCATCAACTTCTTCTTTTGTGTTGTAAAAATAAAAACTTATTCTACATGTATTTGTAACACCTATTTCATCTTTTAAAATTTTTGCACAGTGATTTCCTGCTCTTACATTTATTCCATTCTTATTTAAATAAGTAGATGTATCTTGACTAAATACTCCTTTTACATTAAATACAATAGTAGATGATTTAATATTTTTATTATATATTTCAATATTTTTTAATTTTAACATTTTTTCTATAGCGTATTGTCTTAAATCTAAAACATATTTTTCAATATTATCTATACCTATTTTATTTATATAATTAATAGCACTTCCCAATCCAATAACACCTGCTATATTTGGTGTTCCTGCTTCTAATTTATATGGTAAATTTTTATATTTATATTTCATGTTGCTTTCAAAATCATTATTCATTCCACCACCAACATTTTGTGGTTTTAAGCGATCTAGTAAATTATACTTTCCATATAGTACCCCTATTCCTGTTGGTCCACATACTTTATGTCCTGAAAATGCCATAAAATCAACATCTAAATCTTTCACGTCAACTTTTTTATGTGGTATGCTTTGTGCTGCATCTAATACTACTAATATTCCTTTATTATGTGCATATTTTGTTATTTCTTTGATTGGTCTTTCATCTCCAATTACGTTAGTTATATGTGCTATGGAAATAACTTTTGTTTTTGGTGTAATACTTTTTATTACGTTTTCTATTGTAACTATATCATTTTCTAATTCTATATATTTTATTTTTATATTTTTTTTAATATTAAACCAAGGCAATATATTTGATGCATGTTCTGCTTTTGTTAATAAAACTTCATCATCATCATTTAAATATTCTTCAAAAAAACCTTTTGCAATCATATTTAATGATTGAGTTGCTCCACTTGTAAATATAATCTCTTCGCTTTTATCTGCATTAATAAAATTTCTTACTTTTTCTCTTGTATTTTCAAACATTACATCTACTTCATAACTTATGTCATAATCTCCTCTATGAGCATTTGCTGAATAATTAGAATAATAATCCACTATACTATCAATTACGCATTTTGGTTTAAATGTTGTTGCTGCGTTATCAAAATATATTATACTTTTATTCAACATTGGAAAATCATCTTTAATATTCATAGTTCACCTCCTCATTGGTCCTTCTATAAACCCATTTATAAGTAAATCAAGTGCTTGTTTTTCAGATAAACCTTTTGTTTTTAAATAAAATATTTCTTCTTCATTAAATTTACCTATAATTGCAGAATGTTTTGCATTTACATTATATTCATCAATAAATAAATTTGGTTTTATAATACTATTATTACGACCCATAGTAATTATTTTACTATCTTGATTAATATTACATAAAATATTCCCTTTTTTTACTATAGAATTTACTTCAAATATTAATTTTGAATCATTTAATACTACTCCATGATTTGTAATATAACTATTAGTATTTTTATTGTTATGATTAATTACAATAGTATACTTTTGATTATTTGTAACTATAGTACTAAAATTATATTTTATGGAACTATTTATTCCATTTAAATTTATAACAATATTTTCATTTATATCTTTTTCATTATATTTTTTGTTTATTATAACATTTGAATTTTCTTCTATATCTATAATAATATTATCAAAAGAATATTTATCTATATTAAATACTACATTAACATTTTTACTTACACATATTTTATTTGCATTTATTTTTGTTACAATTGTATCTTTATTTATTATTACTTTGTTCATTAATATTTTATTCATTATTTTCTTTTTCCTCTATAACGCTTGTCTCATATCCATTCTTTTCTATTTTTAATGCAAGATTATAGTCTCCTGTTTTTATAATTTTACCATCTTTCATTATATGAACATAATTTGGTCTAATGTAATTTAATATATGTGGATAATGAGTTATTATTAATATTGAAGAATTATTTTCATTTTTATAATTCAAAATATTTTCTGCAATTGTTTTTAAATTGTCTACATCAACTCCCGAATCAATCTCATCTAATATTATTAATTTAGGTTTTAGCATTTTCATACCTATTATTTCATTCTTTTTTCTTTCGCCACCAGATAATCCTTCATTTATAGATGAATGAATTTTTGATTTATCAAAATTTAATTCATCATATGTTTTTTCTAAATCATTTATAAATTTAAATAAATTTATATTAGTTTTTTCTCTTATACTTATTGCAGTCCTTAACATATCTGCATTAGTTACCCCTTCTATAGAAATAGGATATTGCATTGCTAAAAATATTCCTAATCTTGCAACTTCATCTGTAGATAGTTTTAAAATATCTTCATCATTAAAAGTAATTATACCTTTTTTTACTACATAATTTTCATCTCTCATAATTACTTTAGATAAAGTGGATTTACCCGCTCCATTAGGTCCCATTATAGCATGGACTTCTCCTTCTTTAATATCTATATTAAAATTATTTAAAATCAATTTTTCATTTATTTCAACTGATAAATCTTTTATATTTAACATAAATTCACCTCAACACTTATATTTTAGCACAAATAAAAAAAAATATCATTTAAGATATTTATTTTTAGCTATTATTTTATAAAGATTTATCCATTTTTTATAAATTGCTTTTTCATTATACATTTTTTTATTGATTTACTTTTATTAACATATTTATCATATAGTTTTTTATTATCTTTTAAATTTCTAATATTTTTAATAAAATCTTCATTGTTTTTCCCTTTTAAATATTTATTATTAAATATTTCTTTATATACATCTAAATCTCTAAGTATTATTGGTTTTTCTGTCATAGATGCTTCTAAAGTTACTAATCCAAATGATTCATAGTAACTTGGTAAGAAGAATACATCAGACATATTTAATAAAATATTTACTTCTTTTCTTTCTATTAAACCTGTAAACATTAAATTTTTTGGAGGTTTATCAAATGCTTTTTTTATTTCATTATACCCTTCCATAAACTTTCCGAAATTAAATCCTCCAACCCAAATAAATTTTATATCGGGATTTTGCTTTGCAATATTAATAAAATCAATTACTCCTTTTGCCTTATGTAATTGTCCAACTCCAATAACTATAAAATCATTTTTCTTATAATTATATTTTTTTCTAATTTCATCTTTATTATCCATAACAAAAAAGTTTTCATTAGATACAACATTTGGAATATAAAATATTCTTTTTTTATCATATCCCATTTTTATCATTTCTTTAATATATGTTGGATTTACAACTACTAAATAATCTGATTTCATATAACACTTTTTAACCCACCATGAATATACATCCATAAATAAACTTGGTATTTTTAATGTTCCTTCTAAGGAATTAGGTAAAAAATGTACATATGTCAAAGTATTTCCACTTGCTAATCTTTGTTTTATATAACTCGTTGGATTAACTGTATGCATATGTATTACGTCATAATCTAATCCTTTATTTATATATACATTTAAACTTTTTTTACCATATTTATTCAAAAGTTCTATAAGCTCATTATATGCGGACTCTACTCCTTGTCCTTTTACAATATTTGCAATTGAAAGCATATTAACTGAAATTTTTTTCATACTCTCACCAAATTAATTATATCATGAATTTAAATAAAAAATATATTATATTTGATTTTATGTGGTAAAATATAAATATATGAATAAAGGAGGATATATGGATTGTATATTTTGTAAAATAATTAAAAATGAAATGCCATCATATAAGATATATGAAGATGATATTGTATTAGTAATGATGGATATAGATCCAACTACTGATGGACACTTATTAATTATTCCTAAAAAACATTATGTTAATTTATCTGATATTGATTTAGATACTTTAAATCATATATATAAAATTGCAAAAGATATGTATATATTGCTTAAGGAAAAATTAAATATTGATGGTTTAACTCTTACTCAAAATAATGATTACGGGCAAGAAGTAAAACATTATCATTTACATTTAGTTCCTAGATATAAAAATGATGGAATACATTTTTCAAAAAGAATTGAAACAAGTAGTATTGAGGAAATCTATAATAAAATAAACGGATAATTCCGTTTATTTTATTTGTATTTACACGCTATTTTTTCTGCAACTCTTATACCATCCATTGCTGATGATACAATCCCTCCTGCATATCCTGCTCCTTCTCCACAAGGATATATTCCTTTAATATTAGATTCAAAATTTTCATCTCTTGTTATTCTTACTGGTGAAGATGTTCTTGTTTCTATTGCAGACAAAATTGTATTATCATTGTCAAAACCTTTTATTTTTGTGCCAAAATATTTAAAAGATTCTTTTAATGAAAATAATATTGATTCTGGAAAAATTTCGTTTAAATTAGAAAAAGTATATGATCCTTTTATTTTGGGATTTAAACCATCAAATGATTTTGATATAGTATTATTTTTAAAATCTTTTAATAATTGTATAGGTATTTTACCATTACCAAGATTATATGCTTTTTTTTCAAGCTCAATTTGATATTTTATCGCATCTAATGGATTTAATCCAAAATCTTCTTGCGTTACTGTTACAACAATTGCACTATTAGCATTTTTACTATTTCTATCACTATAACTCATACCATTTATTGCAAGACAACCATTTGAAGATGAAGCATTAACAACGTAACCTCCTGGACACATGCAAAAAGAATAAACTCCTCTTTTATTACTGCTTTTATAAGTTAGTTTATATGGTGCATTTGGAAGTACATCTTTATAAATTAATCCGTATTGTGATTCATTAATCATATCTTGAGAATGTTCTACTCTAACTCCAATTGCAAAAGGTTTTGACTCCATATTTAGTTTTGAATCATAAAGCATTTTATATGTATCTCGTGCACTATGTCCAATTGCTAAAATTAAAACATTACAATCTATTTTATATTGATTATTTATAATAATACTTTTTATATGATTGTTTTCTATATTTATATTTGTTAAACAAGAATTATAGTGAAATTTTCCTCCTAATCTAATTATTTCATTTCTCATATTTTTTACTATATTTACTAAAACATCTGTTCCTATATGAGGTTTATATGAATACATTATATCTTCATTTGCACCAAATTTAACAAATAACTCATATATTTTTTTTATCATATTTTTTTTATCTTTTACCAAAGTATTTAATTTACCATCTGAAAATGTTCCAGCTCCACCTTCTCCAAATGAAACATTTGAATTAACATTTAATTTATTTTCTTTCCAAAATACATTTACTGTTTTAACTCTATCTTCAACTTTTTCTCCTCTTTCTATTATAATGGGATTATATCCATTTAACGCCAAAAAATATGCACAAAATAGTCCGGCTGGTCCACTACCTATTATAACAGGATTATGTGTTAATTTTATGTTCCCATTTTTTTGAAATTGATAAGTTGTATCAGGAGATAAAAATACATCCTTATGTTTCTTTAATATATCTTTTTCATTATCTACAATAGCATCAACCTCATAAACAAACATAATATTATTTTTATCTCTTGCATCTAATGATTGTTTATAAATATTAATTTTTTTTATATTTTCTTTTTTTATTTTTAATTTTTTACATATCGAATTTATAATATTGTCTTTTGTATTATAAAGTGCATTAACTTTAATTTGGTTTATTCTAATCATTTATATCACTTCCTGCTAAGTATCCTGTTATAAATGCAAAGGCAAGATTGAATCCGCCGCACATTCCATCAACATCAAGTATTTCTCCAACTACATATAATCCATTTACATCATTTACACTCATATTTTTTGGATTAATATAATTAAGAGATAATCCTCCTGTACATACTTGTGACTTATCAAAAGTATCAGTACCGATTATATTTAATTTAAATTCTTTTATATTTTTAGATAAAATATTTTTTTCTATTAATGATAAATCATCCCATCTTTTTTCTTTATTTATATTAGAATATTTTAATAAAACAAACATCAATTTATAGTTAAATATACTTTCTAATATTTCTTCTATATTACCATTAATTATTTTCTGTCTATCATCTAAAAATTGTATTATATTTGGTATATTTGGTAAAAAATCTATTTTTACATATACATTCTTTTTTAAATATAAACTTTTTGACGCAATAGAACTTAAATTAAATGTACATATACCACTAATTGCATCCATAGTCAATTGAACTTCCCCGTATTCTTCTTTAATAAATTTATTATTTACAAATAATTTTATGTTTACATCACTTCTAACATTTTCCCATAAATATTTTTCTTTTGTAAATAACTTAGTAAGTGCTGGAGTAACTGGATTTATTTTTAAATTAAATTTTTTTAATAATTCATAACCTGAACCATCACTTCCAGTTTTTGGATAAGCTTTTGAACCAGTAGCTAAAATTAATTTATCACACTTTATCTTTTCATTATTTGTTGACTCAATAATAAATTCATCATTAATTTTATATATATTATTTACCTTAAAATTATTTATAAATTTTATATTTTTTTTTGTTAAATTTTTTTCTAATATTTGTCTTACACTTGATGCTTGATTAGAATATGGATAATAATTATTATTTTTAATTTTTGGATAAATACCTAGTTTATATAAAAATTCATATGTTTTGTTAATATTTTCCTTGCTAATTATTTTTTGTAAAATATCGTAATTATCTGTATTATATTTATCTATATCTATATATTCATTCCAATAATTACATCTTCCATTCCCGGTTAACAAAATTTTTTTTAAACTCTTATCATTTCCATCAATCAATATTATTTCTTTAGATTTACAAGATAAAGCTGCAATAACACCGCTTGCACCTGCTCCAACAATAGCTGTTTTCATATACATCACTCTCATTTTTATTATAACATATAAAAATAAAAAGTTCTAATTAGAACTTTTATTATATCTATCAAATGTAATACCCTTTATATTTGCATCTTTAATATCTTTTAAAATAATAGAATAAACCTTTTCATAATCAATAATATTGCCTTTTAAAACACAACCTCTTTTTCTTCCAATTTGCTCCAATGTTTCTTCATAATTTTCTTTATTAATATAATTTACTCCATATCTTTCTTTTAATTTATCTTTATAATAATCATTTAACTTATTTAATATATGTATTGCAATATCACCTATATTTAAAATTTCTTCTTTAATTGCACTAGTTGCTGCCAAGTTTAATGCAATTTCTTCATCATCAAATTTTGGCCATAAAATACCAGGACTATCTAATAAATCTATATCATTATTAATTTTTATCCAGTTTAAATTTTTTGTAACTCCAGGCATATTACCAACCATTGCTGCTTTTTTTCCAACTAACCTATTTATTAAAGTACTTTTACCAACATTAGGGATTCCAACTATAAGTGCCCTATAACTTCTTTTTTTCAAGCCTTTTTTTATTCTTTTTTCATCTAATGACTTTAATAATTCTTTTGTTTTACTTAATATTAAATTAACATTTTTATTATTCAATAAATCAACAGGGATTACAGTATAACCTTGTTTTTCGTATTCATCTATAAATTTCTTAGTTTCATCTATATCACACAAATCAATCTTAGTAATAATTAATATTTTAGGTTTGTCTTTTAACAAATTATCTATATCTTTTATTTTAGAAGAACGTGGTATTCTTGCATCTATAACTTCATAAACAATATCTATAATATTAATATTTTCTTGTATTAATCTTTTTGTTTTCGCCATGTGACCGGGGTACCAGTTGATATTTGTTTTTGGGAACGTTTTTTCTAAATTTTCCATTTTTTCACTTCCTTTTCTAAAGTTTCCAATACATAACATTATATCATAATTTTTACGTAACATTATGTGTTCCATTTTGTAATTGCTGAAATTACATTTTTCATTTGTTCATCTAAATCAAGATTATGTTCATAATCTTCTTTTTTTACATCAGTTGTAAATATTTTTGCATACCCTATTTTATCTTTCAAAAACTTTTTTCCTAACCCATTTTCCAATTTATCTAAATAATCTTCAATATTATCATATTGATTAAATAAAACATTGGGGCCAGCAATTTCCAACTTACTATCAATTGTATTTTTAGAAACATAATTTTCTATTTCTCGTCCTTTTGTTATCCAACACATAATTTTATTTTTTGATGCTTCTTCACAAATTCTTTTTTTTGTATCATTTAATGACGCTGGTCCATTTTCCTTATCACTATCTATCAAAATAATACTATTTCTATTAACTTTTAATAAATTAATTAAATCTTCTTCTTCATCAAAAGTTAAATTATTAAGTAATCTTCCACCATAAAAAACACATTGATAATCTTTTCCTTCTTTAAATTTCCCATCGCTCCATAATTCAATCCATTTGTTCATATATATTCTATCTGATGGTCCCTCAACCCAAATCACTCCGTTAGATTGTAATATGTCACTTGCCTTAATACCTAAATCATTCAAAATATCATTTTTTTGAATACTATTAGTAGTATTCACTATGCTTATTTCCCCATTATTTTTTACCACATGTAATGCATTAACTTCATTATTTTTTTGAAAATTATCAAGCATCACATTAGAATGAGTAGTAAGGAAAAATATACCTCCTTCTTTAGATAAATTTTCAATATACTTTAACAATCTTCTTTGCTATGATGGGTGCAAATTATTTTCAAGTTCTTCAAACATAAATATATATTCATCAATATTTTTCTTTTCTATCTTTGGAATTAATATAGTATATACTAAAACCATAAGTATAGTTTTTAAACCACTACCAGAATCTGATAATGAAATTCGTCCCTTATTATCCTCTCTTAAAAATATTTCCCATTTATTAGATTCGCCTATTTTTACTTGTTGAGTTACGATTTCAGTAAACGTTGCATCTTCACCCATAATTTCATTCAAATTATCTAATAAAGTTTCTCTAACCAAGCTTTCATCATATTCACTTTTATTTATAAAATTACTTATAACAGTTGTAATACCATTTCCATTTCCATCTATAATCATACTTTCACTTTCACTTTCCGGAAATATATTTCTTTCTGCTAATATTCTTTTTATAATTCTATTTTTATATTTAATTGATACTGCCAAGCGTCCCCAGTACTCGTTATACTTTTCATCATAAACATCTTTATATAAAGAAAAATTTGAGCAGCTTCTACTTAAAAGATTTTTCCCACTCAAATAAATTTCAAACGGAAAAGTTTTACCAATATAATTTTTACCAAAATCAAAATGATAGTGAGTTGGTATTATTCCTCCAATAGTAGTTTTACCAAATACCCTTTCTATATCATTTTCAGTTAATTCTTTTTCTAAAGTAATTTTACAACCGACAAAATTTCTATGAGAATAAATCATTTCTAAAATATCTAAAACGCTTGATTTACCAATGTTGTTTTTTCCAATTATTATATTGATTGGTTTTATATTCTCTATTACACCATTTTTAAAACATTTATAATTTTCAAAAATAATCTTACTTATATCCATACTACTTTCCTTTCTTTAATAATTTATTTATATTGTATTTTGATTTCTCCATTTTCAAATACATAAATATCTTTTACATACTTTTTTAGTATGTCTTTTGTTAAATGCCTGATATTTTGATTACTTTTTTCTTTTAAAGCTTCTAAAACCATTTCTTCTAAAACTGATTTTATAACTGAATGTTTAGAACATCCCTTGTTTCTATAATAAGTATTACAATAATAATACTCATTATATTTAGTTTTCTTTTTATGAAATATACCATTGCAATCAGGACACTTTAAATACATTAGCAACATTTCGTTAGAATTTAAAAGTGCAGAAGAAAATTCTAATATTCTTTGAACAGTTTCAAAATCATTTTTATTTATAATAGCTTTGTGTGTGTTTTCTACTACTATCCAATCTTCTTTAGATACTTTTATAAGCTTATTTAATCTTCTAGTAGGTTTTCTTACTTTTCCTTGCGCCATATTACCAATATAGAATTCATTTTTCAATATTTCTCTAATCATGTTAGGTTGCCATTTTTCCGCTATTTTAGTAGATAAACTTGTTACTTTAATAATCTCAGCTTTATATTTAGAAGGTGGTAATATACATTCATCATTTAATCTGTCTGCTATTTCTTTCCTACTCTTACACTCTAAAGTCATATCAAAAATTCGTTTTACTATCTTTGATGCATAATCATCTATTAAAACTTTATGACAATCATTTGAATCTTTAATATACCCATATGGAGCAGATACACCAATAAAATCTCACCTACTTTGCTGCATATGTTTTACGCTCTTAACTTTTTTAGAAATATCAATAGAATACTGTTCATAAATCAAAGCATGTAATGAAAAATCTAGTTCATCGGTATAATTAGGGTTTGTTTGACTATCTAAATTGTCATTAATAGATATGAATCTAATATTATATTCAGGGAATGTTTCTCCTAAATATATTTTCATCCATCCCATATTTCTTCCAAATCTTGATAAATCTTTAACTATTACACAATTTATTTTATTATTAACTATGTCTAGACACATTTTAACGAATGCTGGTCTATCAAAATTGGTTCCAGTATAACCATTGTCAATATAATAATCTACTAGTTCAAGATTATCTTTTGTATCTATATACTTTTTAATTATATTCTTCTGATTATTAATACTGTCAGATTCAGTATAATTATCATCTTTTGATAGCCTAATATAAGCTGCAACTTTATATTTCATACAATCACCATTATATTATTTTAATGCTTTGAATGTAATATCACTTGATTCAATCTTAATAATACATCTATTATTTTCTTTGACTATGTCAACAAATGAACAATTATTCATTATTAGTTTATTCGGCTTTAATCTAATTTTGAAACCAAAAAAATCAACATATCGTAATTGCGAAGTAATATTAAATACCTTATTTTGATTGCAAAATTCTCTTGTTTCTGGATTATCTGGTAATTCTTCAGTAAACATCATTTTATTCTTAACTTTGCACGTTTTTCCAATACATTCACTATATACTAAATTAATTAAATCCTCATTTTTAATAAAACTATTTAAATTATATTTAATATTTATATTTTTTACCTTTGAAATATATATAACTTTTTCTATTAAGTCACACAAACATTTAAACTCTTTGAACTGTTTCTTAGTATGTTTAATCTTACCACAATTATCGAATGCAAAAATATTCTTGTTTAATTCAACATTACTAATTTGAATATGATTGTTCGAATCTTCTATCAAATATCTATACTTCATCATTTCTATATTGTAATCACTTCTATTAAAATCTTTTTTTCTTAAAGAAATAGTAATATTAAACTTTCCAGAAATACCATTTTTATCTTTTTTTATATCCTTTAACGAAATTTCTATATTATATGGTTCATCTTTCGATTCATCATTCGTTAAAACAATATTTTTTGTATTTCTATTTTTCATTCTAAGATTTGTAACAATATTAAACGATAATTGTTCATTAAAAATATCTATTTTATATTTTTGTGCTGGTGGTAAAGGAGAAGGACAAACATATAATTTAATTCCTTCACAACCATATTTATTAATATAACTTACTGGATTTTCATAATCACCGAGAAATTCCTTCATCTTTATAATATTAGGTATTTCTACAGGTTTTCCAGTTTCTTCGGTTTTTTTTATTAACTCACTTATTCCATTCTTTTTGAATCTTTTTGCTACTTCTTTATCGTCAAATTTTAAGGTATAATTAATTCTCATAGGAAATTTTTCATAAGCATCAGAAGTAATGGGTTTAGTTTCAAAATCAAGTTTATTGCCTAAATATTGAGGTACAATTTCAAAATCAGATTGCAACTGCTTCGGTAATAATTTCTTTGTAAGAATTTCTTTGCTATAATCTAGTCGATCAGTAAATTGTTCTTCTAACATGGTCACCTTATTATAATTACGTCTAATATTATCACAAGAAAGTTCATCAATTTGCCCAATTACTACTGTTATATCAGAATCCTTATTTTTTTCTATATTAACTAACGGATTATTCCTTATCAACATTATCACCCACATCATTAATAGATATATTACATTGTTTATTCTTATTGATATTATATTTTTGATTTTTTTTATATGAAAACTTTATATCTTGTCCAAATATTTTTTTAAAAAAATTAATAATTGAAATTAAAACATTTTTCATTTTCCACCTCTTAAAAATTCAATACTTTTATCATAACTTTTTAATATATAAGTATGGGGGTTACCTATGTGGTATCAACTAAAAAAATATCCCCATTTTTAACTAAAATCAGTCAATTTTAACTATATTTTGCAAATTTTATTGCATTTTTATAAAAAACTTGCAAGATCTAAAAGCTTGCAAGCCCTTTATTTATAAGGACTTCTCAGAGGGGTTAAATAAATCGGTATCAAGCAGTTAATACTTCCTTTTTGGAACCCCTTTTCTTCATTTGCCATAGAATCACTTCCTTACTTCAAATCTATTTCATTATATCATACTTTTTAATCAAAAGAAAAAGTAGACATTAATCTACTCTATAAATTGTAATTTGTATTATTTTTAGCTAATATTAATTACTTAAATATTATTATTTTTTTCATTATACATTCTTGC
>CALVIA010000004.1 GCA_944329255.1 uncultured Bacilli bacterium | reverse complement strand
GAGTAAAAAATATTCTACCATAAACCAATGAGTTTTGCTCTCATTAAATTTACATCTTAAAGTATACATGATATAATTATTAGTGAGAGGAAGGCTTGATAAAAATGAGTTATAAAGCATTGTATAGAAAATATAGACCAAGTACATTTGAAAATGTATTTGGTCAAGATCATATTGTTAAAACACTTAAAAATGCAATATATAATAACAAAATTGGTCATGCCTACCTTTTTTGTGGGACAAGAGGAACAGGAAAAACAACAATTGCTAAAATATTTTCTAGAATGATTAATTGTTTAGAAATGAAGGAAAATATGCCATGTGGAAAGTGTGAAATTTGTACTGCCAACAATATAGATGATATTGCTGATATCATTGAAATAGATGCTGCTTCAAATAATGGTGTTGATGAAATTAGAGAATTAAAAAATAAAATAAAATTAGTTCCCGTATTATGTAAGTATAAAGTATACATTATAGATGAAGTTCATATGCTTTCTACTGGTGCTTTTAATGCTTTACTTAAAACTCTTGAAGAGCCACCTGAACATGCTATATTTATACTTGCAACAACAGAACCACAAAAATTACCAATTACTATAATATCAAGATGCCAAAGATTTGATTTTAAAAAAATAAGTGTAAATGATATATTTAAAAGGTTAAGATATATTTCTGACTGTGAAAACATAAAAATTGACGATGATGCTTTATATGAAATATCGAGAATAAGTGATGGAGCATTAAGAGATTCTATATGTTTATTGGAACAAGTTAGTTCATTTGTAGAAGATAATAAAAATATAATTGTAAGTGATATTTATGAAATTAAAGGTAGTATATCATTTGATGAATTAATTAATTTAATTAAATTTTATTTAAATAATGATAATGAAAAGATTCTTGAAAAAATTGAAGACATGTATTTAAAGGGAAAAGATTTTAACTTGATATCACAAGATCTATTATTAATATTTAGAAATATTTATGTATATAAAAAAGCAAAGATGTATTTTGATAAACAAGATATTCAAAATAAAGAAATTATTATAAAATTATCAAATAATTTTAGTATAAAAGAAATTGAAAATATAATAAAAAAATTGGATGAAACTATAAATCAAATTAGAAGCAGTCATTATCCTAATATTATTTTTGAAACTTTTCTTTTAGATAATATAAATAATAAAGAAATTGATAAAAACTTTTCTGAAAAAATAGAAGAAGGTATTATAAAAAAAGAAAATTTAAATATAGAAAAAAAAGTAGAAAAGAAAATTGACAATGTGTTAGAAATAGAAAATAATGAAAGCAAAGATAAAATAAAAAAAATCTTAAAAAACGAAAAAAAATTAATAAATAAACAAATTCAAAATAAAGATATAATTATTAATAATACAATTGCTCTTGCTAGTATTGACGAAAAAAAATATATAATTAATGCACTCAAAGACATAAATAGATATCTTGTTAATGATAAATATAAAATTTGTGCTAGTATAATAGAAGATTCAAATATAGTTGCATGCTCAGTAGATCATATTTTGTTTACGTGTAAGTATGAAAGTATTGTTAATGAATTTGATAATAATTTATTAATGATTATAAATTTATTATATGAAATATTTAGTAAAAAGTATGTTGTTGCAGCTATAACTGAAAAATATTGGAATGAAAAAAGACCATATTATGTTAACTTAATGAAAACAAAAGATGGAATAAAATTAATAGAAGAAATAATTGATGAAAATAATGACAAAATTGAAAATAATGAAATTATTGATAATTATGTTAGTATATTTGGAAATGATTTAATTGAAATGGAGGATGAATAAAAATGAATATACAATCAATGTTACAACAAGCTCAAAAAATGCAAAAAGATATGGAAAAAATTAAAAAGGAAATAGAAGAAAAAATATATGTTTGTGAAAAGTCTTTTGTTAAAGTTGAAACAAAGGGAACAAAAGAATTATTGAAAATTTCAATAAATATAGATAAAATTGATAAAGAAGATATAGAAATGTTAGAAGATATTATTGTAGTTGCTGTTAATGAAAATAATAAAAAAATTGATGATGATATGAAAGCTAAAATGGGTAAATTTGGACATTTGGCTGGGTTGATGTAAATGAGTTATCCTAATAGTTTGTCAAATTTAATAAATTGTTTAAAACAATTGCCTTCTATAGGTGAAAAGACAGCAGAAAGATTAGCTTTTGCGTTATTAAGTAAAGATGAAGAGTATATTAAATTATTTTCTTCTTCTTTATTAGATATAAAACAAAAAATAAAAAGATGTGAAATATGTGGTAATATTACAGAAAATGATATTTGTGAAATTTGTAATGATAATTCAAGAAATTCAGATATTATATGCGTTATTGAGGATGCAAAATATATAAATCTACTTGAAAAAATGAAGTGTTATAATGGAAAATATCATGTTTTAAATGGATTAATTTCTCCAATGAATGGAATTAGTCCCGATGATATAAATATTAAATCATTAATTCAAAGAATTGAAAATGAAAATATTAATGAAATCATTTTGGCAATAAGTCCTACATTAGAGGGACAAACAACATCTTTATATATATCGAAATTATTAGAAGATAAAAATATTATTATTTCAAAAATTGCATATGGTATTCCATTAGGCGCAGATATTGAATATTTAGATCCGATGACATTTTCGATGGCTATAGAAAATAGAAATAAAATTTCATAGATGAATATGTATTTCATATAATTTTTTAAGGAGAAATATATGAAATATATATTTAAAATTTTCAAAAAATTTATTTATTCTGCTTTTACACTTTTTTTCTTTAATGTTATGATAATACCATTAAATGTTAATATTGGTATAAATATTATTACAATATTATTCATAAGTTTTTTTGGTTTGATTTCTTTACCATTTTTTTTAATTCTTAGTTTATATTTTATTTAAGGATGTGTTTTTATGTTAAAAAATTTTTTTGAAATTGATTATGTTATGTATAAACAATTAAGTAATATAAAAAAAAAAATATCACATGCATATCTTTTTAATTTAAATGATAATATTTATGCAGAGGATTTTATATTTTCATTTATTTGCGAAATATTATGTGAAACTCATAATTATCAAGAAGAATTTAATCAGTGTTTAAAATGTAAACAAATTTTGAATAGAAACTATGATGATTTGAAAATAATAAAGCCAGATAATAATGTAATAAAAAAAGATCAAATTGATGAATTACAAAGTTCATTTAGTAAAAGTTCTTTAATAGGAAATAAGAGAGTTTATGTAATATATGATGTTGAAAAACTAAATTTATCTGCAGCTAATAGTTTATTAAAGTTTTTAGAAGAACCTACTGATGGAATTATTGCAATATTGTTAACTAATAATATAAATATTGTATTAAAAACAATTACATCAAGGTGTCAAATATTAAATTTTAAAAAAAATAATTTGAATGATTTAATTAAGTATTATAATATAAATGAAAATTTAACATATTACAAACTTTTATTTGTTATATGGAAGAAAAATAAGTTTGATGAAAT
Organism: uncultured Bacilli bacterium; assembly: GCA_944329255.1. GTDB lineage: Bacteria > Bacillota_I > Bacilli_A > RF39 > UBA660 > CAG-1193. Next base: position 19,177 of record CALVIA010000004.1, on the reverse strand, counting down.
GGATGCTGAAAAAAATAATTTGATAATAAATTCAGTTTTATTTATAAAATATTTGGAAAAAAATAAATTAAAATCAATTGTTTTTATAAAAAACAAGTTTTATGATATTTTTAAAACGAAAGAAGAAATTGATGTATTTTTTAAATGTGTAATTTTATTTTATAATGACGTAATTTCATATAAAATAAATAATAAAATTTTATATTTTGATAATTATGAAAAAGAAATTAAGGATTCAAGTAATATTGATTTTAATATTTTATTTAAAAAATTAAAAATATTAATTGAAAAAGAAAAATTAATTGAAAAAAATATTAATTTAAATTTATTAATGGATGGATTGATAATAGATATGGAGGGGATAGAAAATGATTGATGTTGTTGGAGTAATCTTTTTAGGCAGTAATAAAATATATTATTTTGATCCTAATAAAATAAATTTAAATATTAATCAAGATGTTATTGTTGAAACAGAAAAAGGTATACAATTCGGTAAAACTACTACAGGAATTATAACTAAATCTGAGAAATTTTTAAATTTACCTTTAAAAAAAGTTATAAGAATTGCAAATGATTCAGATATAAGGAAAAATAAAAAAAATATTGAATTGTCAAAAAAAGCATTTATTGAATGCAATAAATTAATTAAAAAAAATAATTTAAATATGAAAATCATTGATTCTAATTTCACTTTTGATAGAGAACAATTAATATTTCATTTTACCTCTGATTCTAGAATTGATTTTAGAAATTTGGCAAAAGAATTAGCTTCTATTTTTAAAACCAGAATAGAATTGAGACAAATTGGTGTTAGAGACAAAGCAAAAGAAATTGGAGGAATTGGGCCATGTGGTAGAATTTTATGTTGTCGTAAATTTTTATCAAATTTTGATTCAGTTTCTATAAATATGGCTAAAAATCAAAATTTATCTCTAAGTCCAAACAAAATAAATGGTTCTTGCGGTAGACTTTTATGTTGTTTAAATTATGAAAATAAGATATATGAAGATTATAGAAAAGATTTGCCTAACATTGGAGATAAAGTTAAATATAAAGAAAAAAAAGGAAAAGTTATTTCTTTAGATATAATTAATAAATCATATGTTATTTTAACAGATGATAATGAGAATATAACTATAAAGGTATGTGATGAAATTAAATGATTTAATGTGGGATGGAAAATACAAAATATATCAAAATGAAAATTTATTTAAATTATCAATTGATTCTATATTATTGTCTTATTTTGTCTCATTAGGTAAAAAAACTAAAAACATTTTAGACATAGGGACTGGTAATGCACCAATTCCCATAATTTTAACAAAAAGAACAAATGCAAAAATATATGGTGTTGAAATTCAAAAAAAATCTTATGAATTGGCAAAAAAAAATATAGAAATGAATAATTTAGAAAACAAAATAATTTTAATAAATGATGATATAAAAAAATTATATGAGTCTTTAGAAAATAATTTTTTTGATACAATTGTTTGTAATCCACCATATTTTAAATGTAACACAAAGTTTACGAATAATAAAAGTAGAAAATTAGCAAGGAATGAATTTTCATTAACTTTAAATGATATATTTTTGATTTCAAAAAAAATTTTAAAAGATAAGGGTAACATTGCAATTATAAACAGAACTGAAAGATTAGCTGAAATAATATTTTTGATGAAAAGTAATTCAATTGAGCCTAAAAAGATTCAATTTGTTCATACCAAAAAAGAAAATGAGAGCAAATTAGTTTTAATTGAAGGTACTAAAAATGGCAACCCTGGATTAAAATGTTATCCTCCCTTAATAATTCAAGATGATAAAAATTTATATACAAATCAAATTCAACAAATTTTATTAGGAAAGAAAAGTGATACATTATGAGTCAAAAAAGTTATAATAATACCCCTTCATTATATATTGTTCCAACACCTATTGGTAATATGGAAGATATTACTTATAGAGCAATTAATGTTCTAAATGAAGTTGATATTATTTTTTCTGAAGATACAAGGGTAACTTCTAATTTATTAAATTATTATAATATTAAGAAAAAATTAGTTTCTTCTCATAAATTTAATGAAGATGTTTCTTCAGAAAAATTAATTGAATTTTTAAAATTTGGGAAAAATGTTGCTTTAGTTTCTGATAGAGGGACTCCTATATTAAGTGATCCTGGAAATATTTGTGTAAAAAAAGCAATTGAAAATGGATTTAATGTTATTTCACTTCCTGGGGCAACAGCAGCTATACCAGCATTAACTTCATCTGGATTAGACTGTAGTAAGTTTATTTTTTATGGATTTTTATCTAATAAAAAACAAAAAAGGTTAGAAGAACTAAATAAATTAAAATTAATTAATATGACTATTATTATATATGAGGCTCCTCATAGAATCATTAATACTTTAAATGATATTTTATTTGTTTTTGGAGATACTAAAATTAGTGTCTCACGTGAGATAAGTAAAAAATTTGAAGAAATTTATCGTGGAAATGCAAAAGACATATTATCTGATATTCAAAATCCTAAAGGGGAATATGTTATTGTTATTTCAAAATCTGAAAATACAAATGAAATTTATAATATATCAATTAAGGATCAGTATAATAACTATATAAATCAGGGTATTGATGAAAAAACAGCAATAAAAATGATTGCAAAAGAAAGAAAGGTTCCAAAAAATGAAATATATAAGGAGGTAAAATTATTTCCCGGGAAATAATTTTAAAAAGATATGAGAATAAAATTAGTAGTTGGATTAGGAAATCCTGGAAATATTTATAATAAAACAAGACATAATGCTGGTTTTATGGCGATTGATCGATTATTAAAAAAATATGAAATAAATAATTTATATAATAAATTTGATGGTTTGTTTGGTGAAAAAATTATTAATGATACTAAATATATATTTTTAAAACCTCAAAAATATATAAATTTATCTGGTGAAGTAATTCGTGATTTTGTTAAATTTTATAAAATTTCATTAGATGATATATTAGTAATTTGTGATGATTTAGATTTAAGAGTGGGTTCGTATAAAATTAAGCCCGCTGGAAGTTCTGGTGGACATAATGGTTTAAAGAATATTGAATTAATGTTAAATTCTAAAGAGTATAAAAGAATTAAAATAGGCATATCTAATAATAAATTAATGGATAATAAAGATTATGTTTTAGGAAAATTTAGTAATGAAGAATATAAATTAATCGCAGCGGTTATGGATATTATTGAAAACATTTTTGAAGATTATATTAATATTTCTTTTTCTAACTTAATGACAAAATATAATAAAAAACAATAGATGATACATTTTTATATGTATCTTTTTGTAGTTTGGGGTGATTTTATGTTTAATTTTAAAAATATAAATAGTGGACTTACAAATGTTATTGGACTAACTGATGAGTTATCTTCAATTTACATAAATTATATTTATAATATAAATAATAATGATATTATAATTGTAACTAATTCTACTTATGAAGCTAATAAATTGTATAATTCTCTATTAAATTATAATAATAATATTTTTCTTTTTTTAATGGATGATTTTATTACTTCTCAATCATCAATTTGTAGTCCTGAAATGGAAATAAATCGTATTGAAACAATAAATAGTATATTAAAAACTTCTAATAAAAAAATAGTAATTACTAATTTAATGGGGTATTTAAGATTTTTACCATCAAAAAAATTATGGGAAGAATCTACTCTAAATTTAAGTACTGGAATGAATATTAGTAAAAATTTATTATTTAATAAATTATGTGAGTTAGGATATAACTCTGATATTTTAGTTAATAAAACCGGAGATGTTTCAAATAGAGGATATATTTTAGACGTTTTTCCTATAAGTGAATCTGATCCTGTTAGAATAGAATTTTGGGGAGATGAAATTGAGTCAATAAGATATTTTGATGTTGATTCTCAATTATCCATAAAAAAAATAAATAATATAATTATTAACCCTTGTTCTGAATTTATTGTTGAAGATAATAATTTAAATTTAGAAAAAAAACAAGAAAATTTAATTAAGTATTCAACCGCATATAAAATTATTGATTATATAAATAAACCAATCATTGTTTATTTTAACTATTCTTTAATTTACAATTCATATTTAAAATTAAAAGATGACATTTGTGAATTTAATATTATAAATAAAAAAAATGAAAAATATATGTTTGATTTGGAGGAAATGTTTTCGGAAAAAGAAATATATATATCGAGTGTTGATGATATATTACCAAATTTAAAAATTGATGATACTCATATTTATAATTGTTCCAATGTGCCATTTTTTGATGATAGTATTGAAAATTTAAAAAAATTTATAATTAAAAATTTATCTAATAATAAAATTGTAGTTTTGTCATTAGACAATAAAGTTCAATTCAAAAATATGATAGATTATTTAGATATTAATTATGTTATAACAAATCAAAATGATTTGAAACAAAATGTTTTAAATGTAATTTTTAAAAATATTAATAATGGTTATTGTATAAATGATTATGTGGCTATTTCTTCAAAAAATATTTTTAAAAATAATAATTCTAAATCAAATTATAAAACAAAATTTAAATATGGAACAAAAATTTCAAATACTAATTCATTAAATATTGGTGATTATATAGTTCACAATATACATGGAATAGGAATTTATAAAGGAATTATAGCTTTAAATAAAAATAATATAAAAAAAGATTATTTAATGATTGAATATAAAGATAATGGTAAATTATATATTCCTGTTGAAAAAATTGATTTAATAAGTAAATATTCTTCTAATGATGGTATTATACCTAAAATAAATAAATTAGGTGGTAATGAATGGCATAAAACTAAACTGAGGGTAAAGGGTAAATTAAAAAATATTGCAAGTGATTTATTAAAAATTACCGCTGAACGTAAAATGAAATTAGGATTTTCATTTTTAAAAGATACTGCAGAACAATCTGTTTTTGAAAGTGAATTTATTTACACAGAGACTAAAGATCAACTTAATGCAACAAAGACCATAAAAAAATATATGGAAAGTTCTTATCCTATGGATGTACTATTATGTGGAGATGTAGGTTATGGTAAAACAGAGGTTGCATTTAGAGCAATATTTAAAGCTGTATGCTCTAATAAACAGGTTGCATATTTATGTCCAACAACAATATTATCAAATCAGCAGTTTAAATCAGCATTAGATAGATTTAAGAATTTTCCAGTTAATATAGCTTTATTAAATCGTTTCACTAATTTAAATCAAGTAAAGAAAATTTTAAATGATTTAAAAGAAGGAAAAATTGATATTTTATTTGGTACTCATAGAATTTTAAGTGATGATGTTATTTTTAAAGATTTAGGTTTATTAATAATTGATGAAGAGCAGAGATTTGGTGTTTTACATAAAGAAAAAATAAAAAAGATTAAATCAAATGTTGATGTAATCACTCTTTCTGCAACACCAATTCCAAGGACTCTTCAAATGTCTATGGTTGGAATAAGAGATTTGGTTTTAATAGAAACCCCTCCTGTAGATAGATATCCAGTGCAAACTTATGTGCTTGAGGAAAATGATCTTATTATAAAAGATGTTATTTATAAAGAACTATCAAGAAATGGACAAGTGTTTATTTTATGTAATAGAATTAATTTGTTTGAAAAAAGAATAGATGAACTTTCTAAATTGATTCCTGATGTTAAAATATCATATGCTCATGGTAAAATGAGTAAAAATGAAATAGAAAATAAAATGATGGAGTTTATAAATGGAAATTTTGATGTTCTTTTATGTACAACAATAATTGAAACAGGAATTGATATTCCTAATGTTAATACGATAATAATACTTGATGCTGATAAATTAGGTTTGAGTCAACTTTATCAAATTAGAGGTAGGGTTGGTAGAACAAATAAAATTGCATATGCATATTTAATGTACGAAAAGAACAAAATATTGAGTGAAATAGCTATTAAAAGACTTTCTGCTATGAAAGAATTTGCAAAATTGGGTAGTGGTTTTTCAATAGCATTGAGAGATTTATCAATAAGAGGTGCTGGTGACGTTTTAGGTGAGGAACAATCAGGATTTATTGATAGTATTGGAATAGAGTTGTATTTAAAAATGCTTAATGACGAAGTTAAAAAGTTAAAAGGGGAAGAAAGTGAAGAATTTTCTGACGATAATGATGTAGAAAGTGAGAACGTTTCTTTAAATGTTCAAACTCATATTGATGATAAATATACAACTGATGATAATCTAAAAATTGAAATTCATAAATTAATTAATCAGATAAACAGTTTTGAATCATTAAATAGAGTAAAATGTGAAATTGAAGATAGATTTGGTAAAATTGACGAAAATATGAAAATATATATGTATGAAGAACTTTTTGAGAGTATGAAAAAAGACAAAGGAATTGAAAATGTAAAACAAAATGCTGATAACATTGAAATTACTTTTACATTTGATAAATCTCAAAATATTAATGCAGAAAAATTGTTTGTAGAATCATATAAAATATGTAAAAATTTTAAATTAAAATATATAAATAAAAAAATTGTTTTAATATTATTTATTAAAAATCTGGATAAACATTGGATATATTATTTAATTGAAATACTAAATAATATATAATTTGGTAATTTTTTCCAAATAAAGTAAATGTATTGATAAAAAAAAATGACTATTATATACTACTTTAGTAAATAATAGTTAATTTATTGTTAATTGGTATATTTTTTTATTACACTCACATAATAAAAGAGTAAGTTGAAAGTGAGGTTATCTAGTGAAATCTACTGGTATATTAAGAAGGATTGATGAATTAGGTAGAATAGTTATACCAAAAGAAATAAGGAAAAATTTAAAAATTAAAGATGGTGAATCTTTAGAAATTTTTATTAATGACGATAGTGTTATTTTAAAAAAATATTCTTTTATGTCTGATTTATCTGAAATAGCTCAAAATTTTGCTGATTCTTTTTATGATTCTTTAAAAGAAAATATTATTATTACTGATACAAATAAAGTTATTGCGGCTTCTTCAAATTACAAAAAAAAATATGTTGGAAAAGATATTAGTATGTATTTGTCTAATATTATATCAAAAAGAAGTAATAATATTGATAATAATAGTAATGGAATTGAAATTATAAATGGTCTTGTTGAATCAGGTAATTCGTATATTTCAAATGTTTTGGTTAATGGTGATTCGGTGGGTGTAGTGTTGGTTATTTCAGATAATAGAATATCAAGTAATATTGAAAAGAATTGTATATTTATTTCAAAATTTTTAAGTAGGCATTTACAATAATAAAAAAGCATTTTTTAATTATTGCATATATTAATTTATAATGATATAATATATATTGTTAAATGCGTTGAAAAAAAGAGTATTTATATTAAAACATTTTAGAGAGTCTTGTATGGTGAAAAAAGATATGTTTTGTATATTGAAGATGATTTTGGAGCATTTCGTATTCTGCGTTAAAGAGTTTAAGTGCATAGAGTCTATGAACTAAGGTGGTACCGTGCTTTATTAGCATCCTTAGATTTATAGATTTTTTTGTTTTAGGAGGAAAAATGGAAAAATTTTATATTACAACACCTATATATTATCCAAGTGCAAATTTTCACATTGGGCATTGTTATACAACAATTATTGCTGATTCAATTGCTAGATATAATAAATTAATTGGAAAAGATGTGTTTTTTTTGACAGGAACGGATGAACATGGTGAAAAAATTCAAAAAAAGGCTGAAATAGAAGGTATTAGTCCAAAAGAGTATGTTGATAAAATTGTAGAAAATGCTAAAGATTTATGGAAATGTTTGGATATTGAATATACAAAATTTATTAGAACTACTGATGAATATCATGAAGAGGCTGTAAAGAAAATATTTAATAAATTATATAATCAAGGGGATATATACAAGGGAGAATATGAGGGATTATATTGTACACCTTGTGAGTCATTTTGGACTGAAACTCAATTAGTTGATGGAAAGTGTCCTGATTGTGGTAGAGATGTACACATTGTAAAAGAAGAAAGTTATTTTTTTAGATTGTCAAAATATCAAGATCGAATACTAGATTATATTTCTAATCATCCAGATTTTATACAACCAGAATCAAGAAAAAATGAAATGATAAATAATTTTTTAAAACCTGGGTTGGAAGATGTTTGTGTATCAAGAACTACATTTAATTGGGGAATTCCTATTACATTTGATCCAAAGCATGTTGTTTACGTTTGGATTGATGCTTTAACAAATTATATTACTGCCTTAGGTTATATGTCAGAAGATGATACAAATTTTAAAAAATATTGGCCTGCTAATCTTCATTTAGTTGGTAAAGAGATTGTTAGATTTCATACTATAATTTGGCCAGCTATTTTAATGGCTTTAGATTTACCTTTGCCAGAAAAAATTTTTGGACATGGATGGTTAATTATTGATGGTGGAAAAATATCAAAATCTCTTGGAAATTATAAAGATCCAAGGGAATATATTGATAAATTTGGATCGGATTCTATTAGATATTTTTCATTAAGAGAAGTTCCTTTTGGAAATGATGGCTCATTTTCTGTAAGTTCGTTGATTTCTAGAATTAATTCTGATTTGGCTAATATATTAGGTAATTTATTAAATAGAACTATAAGCATGTCTAAAAAATATTTTAATGGATTAATAATCAATGAAAAAGTTTATGATAAAATTGATGATGATTTAATAAATTATGCAGAAAATTTATATAAAATTGTTGATAATAATATGAATAATTTGCATATAAGTGATGCACTCGAATCAATATTTGAACTTTTAAGAAAATGTAATAAATATATTGATGAAACAACTCCATGGATTTTAGCAAAAAATGATGAAAATAAGGGAAGACTTGGAACGGTTTTATATAATTTATTAGAATGTTTGAGAATTTCTTCTATTTTATTAAGTCCATTTATTCCTAATACATCAAGAGAAACATTTAAACAGTTAAACACAAAAAATATTTCTTATGATAGTTGTAAAAAATTTGGAGGTTTGGAACTCGGTTCTTATGTTGGTGAACCAAAACCTTTATTTAAAAGATTTGAGTTAGAGGAGGAAAAATAGAATGTATTTAATTAAAGATATTGTAATACCATTATTAGTTGCTGGATTTAGTTTAGGTTTTATTTCATATGTTGTGTTATTTGTGTTGAGGTTATTTTCAATTAATTTTGGATTATTTAAATTTATTTTGGTAATGTTGATATGGTATTTTGTTGGACCTGTAATTTATGAAATTTTATTAAATAATGTTATAATAAATGTTAATGAAATAATAAAAATAATTTATATGCCAATTCAATCAATAATAAATATTTTTTATAAAATTGTGTAAACCGACAAAAAAAGTCATTATATTTATTTATATTTGTTATAATTTATATGATATTATACAATTGTTGTAAATAAATATAAAGGAGAGTTTATGAAAAAATCTATAAATGAATCAGTTGTATCAACGTCTATTGTTTTTTTATCAATAATGACTAGTTGTACTTTATGTATGATTTATAAATTTTCATACATTGATTTGTTATATTTGATTGTAGTAGTAATTTGTTTTATATTGTATTTAAAAAGTGTTATGAGTCTTTAAAATTATACCAAAAGGTATAATTTTATTGTTTTTAAGGAGTTTTTATGATTGATGTTCATTGTCATTTATTAAAAGAAGAATACGATGATTTAGATAATTTGTTAAATATATTAAGTGAAGAAAATATTGTTTGTATAAATAATGGGTGTGATTTAAATAGTAATATTGAAGTTATTGATATTTCAAAGAAATATAAAAATATATATGCTTCTATTGGTTTTCATCCATCATCAGTAGAAAATTTTCCAATTGATTTTAAGGAATTTATAGAAAAAAATATAGAAAATATTGTTGCAATAGGAGAAATAGGTCTTGATTTTCACTGGGATTATGATAAGACTAAACAAATTTATTTATTTGAAGAACAGTTATCTATTGCAGAAAAATATAATTTACCAGTTATTGTTCATTGTAGAGATTCTATTATGGAAACATATAATATATTAAAAAAATATAAAGTAAAAGGTGTTATTCATTCATTTTCAGGTAGTTATGAAATGGCTATTAAATTTATAAAATTAGGTTATAAATTAGGAATAGGAGGCGTAATAACTTTTAAAAATTGTAAGTTAAAGGAAGTTATAAAAAAAATAGACTTAAATGATATTGTTTTGGAAACGGATTCCCCTTATTTAACTCCTGTTCCTTATAGAGGAAAGAAAAATTCTCCATTATTTTTAAATGTTATTGCAGAGTTTATTTCTAATTTAAAGGGAGTATCTATAGATGATGTTTATAGAATAACATTTTCAAATGCTATTTCGTTATTTGACTTAAAAGACAAAATATGATATTATTTTTTTAAACAAGAGGTGAAAAAATGCATAATGTGACTGTAAAATTTTTAAAATTTTTTATGGCAACATTAGTAATATTTAGTTTATTTTTATGTAATTTTTTATCAAGTGATATAGAAAGTACATATTCTATATTAAGTATTAATTCGTTATATAACGAGATTCCAAATGTAAAAAATGATAATTCTGAAATTGTTTCTAAAGAAGTTTTAGATATATATACTGGTACTGTAACAGCATATGGACCTGATTGTTATGGATGTAGTGGAATTACTGCTTCTGGATATGTTGTTGGAGAATATGTTAATGGAAGTATTAAATCTGTTACCACAACATATTATGATAAAGAATTTGGTACATTAAGAGTTTTGGCTGCTGATAATAGTTTGTTTCCAATTGGAACAGTAATAAGAATGTCTGGTAGTAATATTGATGGAAATATAGTTGGAATAGTATTGGATACTGGCTCAGCTATGAGAAATGCATATGCTAATGGAAATGTTCTTATTGATTTATTATTTGCAAGTGAAAAAAATAAAGATGTATATGAATTTGGAAGAAAATATAATGTAAAATTTGAAATTTTAAGATATGGTATGTAAACTCCGAAATGGGGTTTTTTTAATAGGAGATATATTATGGAACAAAAAGATTTTATAACTAATTATAATTTTAAATTTAAAAAAAAATATGGACAAAATTTTTTAATTGATGAAAATATACTAAATAATATAGTAAATAGTGTTGATATTGATTCTGAAACATTGGTTATTGAAATAGGGTGTGGAGCAGGAGCATTAACTAAAAAATTAGTTTTAAAAACAAAAAAAGTAGTAGGATATGAAATTGATAAGACATTAAAACCAATTTTAGATACAATATCAGATGCTAAAATAATTTTTGATGATTTTTTAAATAGAGATATAAATAAAGACATTGAAAATATAAATTATAAAAAAATGTTTATAGTTTCAAATTTGCCTTACTATATTACAACTCCAATTATTTCTAAAATTATTAATGATAAAATAGATGTTAATAAAATTGTAATAATGGTACAAAAAGAAGTTGGAGATAGATTATCTGCTAAAGTTAATTCAAAAGATTATGGTTCTTTAACAGTTTTTATAAATTATTATTTTAAAGTTAAAAAATTGTTTTTTGTATCTAAAAATGTTTTTTTGCCTAAACCTAATGTTGATAGTGTAGTAATTATGTTAGAAAAAAAAGAAAATAAATATGATTTAATTAATCCTAATTTATTTTTTAAAATTGTAAGAGATTCTTTTTTACATAAAAGAAAAACATTAAAAAACAATTTAAAGTCATATAATTTTGAAATAATTAGTAATGTACTTTCAGAATATGGTTTTAATGATAATGTAAGAGCAGAACAAATTCCTATGGAAGTTTTTATAAAGATAGCAAATTCTTTATCATCATAGTCATCTTTTTCTTTTTTTTGCATATAATTTTATGGTGATTTTATGTTTAAAATTGGAGATTATGTTACTAGAAAATCATATGATAATGATATAATTTTTAAAATTTATAAAATTGAAGATAATAAATATTATTTAAAGGGTGCTGATATAAGGTTATATGCGGATTCTTTTTTAGATGATTTGGTTTTATATTTGGGTGATATTAAAAATTTTGACGATTTTGAATTAAGTGATGAAATTGATGAAAAATTAAATAGGGATGAATATTTTTATTTACCAGGAAAAATTCTTCATATTGATGGCGACTGTGATTATCTAGAAAGGTGTTTAAAATTTTATAAAAAGTATAATGTATTAGCATATGGCGTATGTATAAGTGAAAAAGATATGAAAAAAGAAATAAAAAAACATTTAGATAAAATAAAACCAGATATTTTAGTTATTACTGGACATGATGCTTTTTATAAAAAAAGGGGTTCTTTAGATAATGTTGATTCTTATTTAAATTCTTCAAATTTTATTGATGCCGTTATTGAAGCAAGAAATTATGAAAGAGCACATGATAAATTAATTATTATTGCGGGGGCATGTGGATCTTATTACGAAGGATTAATAAAAAATGGTGCTAATTTTGCATCTAGTCCTAAAAGAATTAATATACATGCTCTTGATCCTGCTATTGTAGCCCTTAAAGTTAGTTTGACAGAAATAAATAAAAATATTGATATTGTAGATACAATTGAAAAAACCAAATATGGAAAAGATGGATTTGGAGGGATTATTACTCACGGTACCATGTATGTTGGATATCCAAAGGTATAGGAGAGATTTTATGATAAATAAAATAAAAAAAGATTTAAGTAATTTAATTGGAAAAAAAGTTTTTATAAATGTTAATAATATTAGAAATAAAAACGAATATTATGAGGGAGTTTTAACTGAATTATATGATCGAATCTTTGTTTTAAGGGATAGTAATAATGATTTAAGGTCATTTAGTTATGTTGATTTATTAATTGGTAATATACAATTAGATTGTAAAAAATATTGACAATTTATAAATAAAAATATAAAATTTAAATAGAAGGAGTTGATTAACTTGAAAATTACATCAGTATCTGTACATAAAGTTGCAGAAGATAAAGGAAGAATGAAAGGAATAGCAACTGTTGTTTTAGATGATTGCTTTAAAATTAAAGGAATTCGTATTATCGAAAAAGACAGTAAGTTGATGTTGGCAATGCCAAGTAGAAAAAATAAAAATAATGAGAATGAAGACGTTGCGCATCCATTAAATAAAGAAACTCGTTTAATGTTTGAAGAAGCAATATTGACAGAATTTAATAAAATTAATAATGAATAAAACACTTTTAAGTGTTTTTTTTCATATTTATTAGAAAAATTAATATAATTGTAATGGGTGATTATATGAATATAAATACACATTCTATTAATGTAATAGATAGAAATATTGTAAATATTAGTGGTGTAAATAAAGTAGAAAACTTTGATAAGCAAGAATTTTTATTAGAAACTGTAATGGGATTTTTAAATATTAAAGGTGAAATGCTTGAAATGATTAAACTTGATACAATTGAGGGGAATGTTAGTATAAAAGGTAATATTTCTAGTATAATATATTACGAGAATATAAAAAAGAAAAAAAATAAAGAAGAAAGTATGATGAGTAAATTGTTTAGATGATTTCATTAGAAATTCAAATAAAATCTTTAATATTTTCTTTTTTATATGGAGGTATTTTTTATTTATTTATGAGTTTAAATAATAAAAATATATATAATTCAAAGGGAATAATAAAAATACTTACTAATATTTTTTTTATTTTTGATAATGTATTAATATATTTTATAGTTTTAAAAAAAATTAATAATGGTATTTTACATTATTATTTTATTTTTTCTATTTTTTTAGGATATTTATTTGTTAAGAAAGTGATAAGTGTATTAAATAATATTGATAAAAAGACAGCTTAATGCTATAATTTTTTTGAGGCGATATATGTGAAAAAAAAGTTGTCTAAAAAATCAAAGAGAAGAGTTTTGTTAATATCAGTTGTTTCTTTAAGTTTAACTTTTTTAATAGTTGGTAATTTAATTTCTGTATGGGGGCAATTAATATCAAAATCAAATGAAAAGAAGTTTTATGAATCAGAACTTGCTAGATTAAATGAAGAAGAAGATTATTTAAAGGTTGAATCGGAAAAATTGCAGGATCCTGATTATATAGCAAGATATGCTAGAGAACAGTATTTGTATTCGAAAGATGGAGAATTTAATATCAGAATAAATTAAAGAGGGTTATATGAATGAAAATTTAATTAATCCCCTTGTTTTAGCATACATTGGGGATGCTTTATATGAACTAGAAATAAGAAAATATTTAATTTTAAAGAAAATTAATAAAGTAAATGAATTACAAAAACAATGTGTAAGATATGTAAGTGCAAAGGGACAAGCGGCTATTATAGATAAAATGATTGAACAAAAAATATTGAATGAAAATGAAATAAATATTTATCATAGAGGAAGAAATTCAAAGGTTAAGTCGCATCCGTCTGGGACAGATATTGTAACTTATAAAAAGGCAACAGGATTTGAGGCGGTATTTGGATATTTATTTTTAAATAATGAGTGTAATAGGATAAATGAATTAATAAATTTTATTTTGGAGGAAATGTGTTAGTTTACGGAAAAAATGTTGTTAAAGAAACTTTAGAAAAAAACATTAATATAAAAAAAGCTTATATTTATGATGGATTTAATGATGAAAAAATACTTTCTATGCTAAAAAAAAGGAATATTAGCATTAAATTTTTAACAAAAAATGAATTAAACAAAATTGATAATGGAAATAATCAGGGTATAATAATAGATATACCAGATTTTGTATATAGTGATTTAGATGATTTGTTGATAAGTGAAAAACCTTTTATAGTTATATTAGATCATATTGAAGATCCTCATAATTTTGGAGCAATTATTAGAACATGTGAGTCTGCAGGTGTGGATGGAATAATTATTCCGAAGGATAGAAGTGTATCAATTAATTCAACTGTAATGAAAACAAGTGCGGGTGCTTTAAATAATGTAAAAATATGCAAAGTAACTAATTTAAGTAGAACAATTGATGAATTAAAAAATAGAGGACTATGGATATTCGGTACAAATGTTTCTAATAGTATTTCATATAATTCAGTTGATTATGATATTCCTCTTGCTTTAGTAATTGGAAGTGAGGGATTTGGAATTAGTAAGTTGATTAACGATAAATGTGATTATATTATAAATATTCCTATGAAAGGAAAAGTTAATAGTTTAAATGCTTCCGTTGCTGCTGGTATATTAATATACAAAATAATAGAAAAAAGGAATTGATAATTATGTATAAAGATTATAATGATCAAGAGCTTTTATATTTAATATCTGAAGGTAATGAAGACGCTAATAATATATTATTTGATAAATATAAACCAATTATTGATATAAAATTAAAAAAATATTTAAATTTTGGTAAAAAAATAGGATTGGATTACAATGATTTATTCCAAGAAGGACTTGTTGGTTTAAGTGAGGCAATTGTTTCTTATAAAAATAATAAAGAAACAAAATTTTCTTCATTTGCTAGTTTATGTATTGAAAGGCAGTTGTCATCTTTGATATCTTCCTATAATAGAAAAAAATATATATATTTAAATGAATCATGTTCTTTAGATACTATTATTGATGATAAGGGAAGGACTTTAATGGACTATGTGTTTGATGATAAAAATGATCCTAGTATTAAAATAGAAAATCTAGAATACAAAAAAAATTTATATAAGTGCTTAAATAATCAATTAAGTGATTTTGAAAAAAGTGTATTTGAATTGAAAATTTCTGGATTAGATCACAAAGAGATTTCAATTTTATTAAATAAAAGTTATAAATCAATTGATACAGCTCTACAAAGAATTAGGATTAAGTTAAGAAAATTTTTAAAAAATTTATAAATTATATTTACTAAAATAACTTTATATGATATTATCTATATGTGTTGACACTTATAAGAGTGTTTTTTTTAAAGAAGGAAAATTTATGAAAAAAGTTAAATTGTTTTTTAAGGATGTGAAAAAAGAAATTTCAAAAATTAAGTGGCCAAATAATAAGAGCATGGTAAAATACACTATAACTACAGTTTCATTTGTGATATTTTTTGCTTTGTTTTTTACTGCAATAGATTTATTAATTGCTTTAATAAGAAGTATAGGAGCGTAATTTATGGAAAATCAAAAATTATGGTATGTTGTTAATACTTATTCTGGTCATGAAAGTAAGGTTAAGGAAAAACTTGAAATGCGTATTAATTCTATGAATATGCAAGATAATATTTTTAGAGTAATTATTCCAGAACAAAAAGAAGTAGAAGTTAAAGATGGAGTAACAAAGGAAAAGGTAAAAAAAATGTTTCCTGGTTATGTTTTAATTGAAATGATTATGTCAGATGAAGCATGGTATGTTGTTAGAAATACTCCGGGTGTTACAGGTTTTATTGGTTCATCTGGAAAAGGTGCAAAACCTGTTCCACTATCTCCACTAGAAATTGACACTATTTTATCTAATATGGGAATGAGTAGATTAGATGTAAATGATGAATTGAAAGAGGGAGAAAAGGTAAAAGTTATTGATGGACCATTTAAAAATATGTATGGAAAAATTCAATCTGTTGACCTAAAAAATAATACCATTACTGTATTAATTGATTTATTTGGACAGGAAACTCCAGTTGATGTTACATTATCTCAAGTTGAAAAAGCATAAAATAGTTGCATTTATAATAATATAGTGATAAAATATTATCGCTATATTATTTTTATATAGTTAAAAAGTGGGAGATTTTGCGGAAATCATTTTAACCACTCGCGAAAAAATATTTATAGGAGGTGTTTTTCGTGGCAAAACAAATTGTTAAAAAAATAAAATTACAAATTCCTGCTGGAAAAGCTACACCTGCTCCACCTGTTGGAACAGTATTAGGACCTGCTGGAATTAATTTACAAGAATTTTGTACGAAATTTAATGATGCTACTAGAGATAAAATGGGAGATGTTCTACCAGTAGAAATATCTCTTTATGAAGATCGTTCATTTGACTTTAAGTTAAAGACTCCACCTGCAGCATTTCTTTTAAAGAAATATGCTAAAATTACTAAGGGATCTACAAAAGGAAAGAACGAAACTGTTGCAACTATTTCTAGAGATTCATTAAGAGAAATTGCAGAAACTAAATTAAATGATTTAAATGCCTATGATGTTGAATCAGCAATGAAAATCATTGAAGGTACTGCTGTTAATATGGGTATAAAAATAGAAGATTAGTATTATTGATAAAATTAATTTAAGCATAGGGAATACCTATGTGGGAGCGAGAATCCGCATTTGACCACATTGGGAGGTATATAATGAAGAAAGGAAAAAAATATTTAGAAGTTTCAAACAAAGTTGATAAAAGTAAATTATATAGTTTAGATGAAGCAGTTAAACTTGTTAAAGAAACAAGTACATCTAAATTTGATGGTAGTGTTGAAATTGCGATGAGATTGAATCTTGACACTAGAAAATCTGATCAACAATTAAGAGGTGCTATTGTATTACCAAGTGGTACTGGAAAAGAAAAGAAAGTTTTAGTTATCGCTAAAGGTGACAAAGCTAATGAAGCTAAGGAAGCTGGTGCTGATTTTGTTGGAGATATAGATATTTTAGAAAAAATTGAAAAAGAAAATTGGTTAGATTTTGATGTAATGATAGCAACTCCAGATATGATGCCTTTATTAGGAAAACTAGGTAAGATTTTAGGGCCAAAGGGATTAATGCCTAACCCTAAAACTGGAACTGTTACTGTTGATGTAAAAAAATCTATTTCTGATGTTAAAAAAGGAAGAGTTGAATATAAAACTGATTCTTATGGAAATGTTCATGCTCTTGTTGGTAAAGTTTCTTTTACAGAAGAACAATTATTAAATAATATTAAGGCATTTGTATCAATTATATTAAAAAGTAAACCATCTGTTGTAAAAGGAATATACGTAAAAAATGTTTCTATTGCTTCTACAATGGGACCTGGTATTAAAATTGATATAAATTCTTTTGACAAATAGAAATTTGTAGTGTATAATAAGTTTGTTTTAAATTTACCGAAGACAGTGGGTTATTTGTAAATCCTACCGAGGGAAATGCTTGTATTCATGCCTTCACGTCTTTGGTGAAGGTTTTTATATTATTTTATAAAGGAGGTGGCTTATGGCAAATAAGTTAATCTTAGAAAAGAAAGCTGAGACAGTAAATGAGATAACTTCAAAATTAAAGGAAAGTTCTGGTGTAGTTTTTATAGATTATAGAGGCCTTACTGATGAAGAACTTACTAGTTTGAGAAAGAAGTTAAGAGAGAATGGATCAGATGTTAAGGTATATAAAAATACTTTGACAAAAAGAGCTTTAGATTCATTAAATATTAATCTTGATGATTGTGTTGTTGGACCTAGTGCTATGGTGTATTCAAGTGATGCTGTTTCACCTATAAAAGTTGTATCTGATTTTGCAAAAGAACACGATGCATTATCTATTAAAGGTGGAATTGTTGATGGCAAAGTTTCTTCAATTGAGGAGCTTGCACAGTTAGCATTAATACCATCAAGAGATGGATTATATGCAATGCTTGCTGGTGGAATGATTGGTATTGTTAAAGATTTAAGTATTGCTCTTAATTTATATAGTGAGCAAAAGGAAAATTAAAATTTAAGGAGGAAAATATATGGCAAAGTTAAATAAAGAAAGTTTTATTGAAAGCTTAAAAGAAATGACATTATTAGAAGTTAAGGAATTAGTTGATGCAATGAAGGAAGAATTTGGAGTTGATCCAAGTGCGTATGCTGTTGCTGCTGCTCCAGCTGCTGCTCCAGCTGCTGCTGAAGAAAAGAGTACATTTGATGTTGTATTAACTAGTGCAGGTGCTAATAAAATTGCTGTTATTAAAGTTGTAAGAGAAGTTACAGGATTAGGACTTGTTGAAGCTAAAAACTTAACTGAAGCTGGTGGTGCTATTAAAGAAGGCGCAAAGAAAGAAGACGCTGAAGCTATAAAAACAAAGTTAGAAGAAGCTGGTGCAACTGTTGAATTAAAATAAGAGATTTAATATCTCTTATTTTTTGTTTAAAATATTTTTTAATTTCCATTGACTTTAAAAGGCTTTTATAGTAAAATTTTAAATTGGTACTATGTTCTTATTTTTA
>CALVIA010000003.1 GCA_944329255.1 uncultured Bacilli bacterium | reverse complement strand
TTTTTTTTTGTGTTATTATATATATAGTACGAAAATAAAGTTTATAAAGAGGTAAAATATGAATTATATTATTGCAAAATTTACTTATGAAAATGAATTATATTTTATTGCTGTTCTAAATAATAATTTAGTTTTTTATAAAATGAATAATAGTAATGAAAAAAACTATAATTTGACTACGGAAGAAACAAATATGCTAAAAAGTATATATGCTAAATTAACAATAAATAAAAATAATTCAGTATATATAAAAGAATTAGAAATAAACCAAAATATTTATAGTTTATTTTTTGATAAAAAAAATTCTAATTATTTTTGGATTCCTAAAAATGGTATATACAATAATAAAGACAACATACAATTAAATTTTATGTATAATGATACTCCATCATTAATTTATTCCCAAAATGGAACAAACAACACAAATGATAACAAATTTTATCAAAAGTTTATAAAAGTTGGTAAAAAAGTATTTATTGTTTTAGTTGCAGCAAATTTATGTAGTGCTTTATTAAATTTTAATATAAACAATATAAAAAAAGTTGATGATATAGGTATCCCTACTTATGCGAATTCATCAATTGATTATACAGAACCAACTGAATATACTTTAATTAATGAAGAAAATAATATAAGTGTAGAATTCAACTATAATGAAATTGAAAGCATTATTAATAATAATAAAAATTTAAGTGATGAAGAAAAAAATTTTATTAATAAAATGAAATTTGTTTTTGAACAAAATTATACTTATATGGACATTGAATTAATAAAAGAAAGATTAAGCAGTTTAAAAATTAATTATGATAAAATGCAGGTTAACATTAACGGAATGTATGATGCTTCAAATAATGAAATAACATTTAATGCTGAATCTTTTGAAAATTTAAATAAATGTACATTTATTCATGAATTTTTACATGTATTACAAAATAATTCTAAAAACTTTATTGGAGAATTGAGTAATGAATTTTTTGCAAGGGAAACTTTAATATATATGTATAATAATAAATTAATAGATGGGTATGAGTTATTAAATCCTGTAACTAAAGATTTGTTTAACCAAAATAAGTTAGAAGAACCAAAAACAGATGCAGATATGTTATATTATATTTATTGGGATAATGGTTTTTCATCAGGGTATAGTCAATATATATCATTTTATTATGCAATTGCAAATATTTTACCAATGGAAACATTAAGAGAATTTGAATTTAATCCAGCAAAAATAGATTTAATAGCAGATAAACTATATGAAATTGAAAAAAATTACAATGGAAATGCTCAAATTAATAAATCATATCAGTTAGTGGATAATATTAATTCAATTGCACTAAATGATAATATACAACCAATTACAAAAATAGAAAACTCCATCAAAGATATTGAATATTTTTATAATAATATAAAAGGGTATAGTATTTTTGACGATTTAGAATTACTACCATATTTAAATAATATGATATATTGTATTGATCTAAAAACAGGCAATGAAAAATTATTAAATAGTAATAATTATTTAAAAGATACATATGAATATTACGGTAATGTATTGCCAAAATCATATTTTAGTAAAGAAAATAGTAATCCTATATATGTATATATCGAAAATGGTGAAAAGAAAGCAACTATTATAAATGATGATATAATAGAAAACTATGTTAATTATTACAATAATTTAGAAAATAGTTTAAACAAGTAAAATATTTTATATACTAATTAATAGGGTGTTTTATATGAATAATAGAATATATGTATGCATTGATTTAAAAAGTTTTTATGCGTCAGTAGAATGTGTAAATAGAAATCTAGACCCTTTAACAACAAATCTTGTTGTTGCTGATAATACTAGAACAGAAAAAACAATATGCTTAGCAATAACACCATCATTGAAAAAATATGGTTTAAAAGGGCGTTCGAGATTATTTGAAGTCGTTCATAAAATTAAAGAAGAAAATAATAAAAGAAAAAAAGAATGTAATTATAAAATGAATGGTAAATCATTTGACAGTTTAAAATTAGAAAAAAACAAATATTTAGAAATCGATTATATAATAGCTAAACCACAAATGGCAACATACATGAAATATAGTGCAAAAATAATAGATATATATTTAAAATATGTTTCAAAAGATGACTTATATGTTTATTCGATTGATGAAGTATTTATTGATTTAACTAATTACCTAAAATATTATAAAAAAACTCCAATAGAGTTAACAACTGAAATTATAAAAGATGTTTATAAAAATACAAATATTACTGCAACAGCCGGAATTGGAACAAATTTATTTCTTGCTAAAGTAGCTATGGATGTCGTTGCAAAACATGTAAAACCTAATGAGTTTGGAGTAAGAATTGCATGTTTAAATGAGTATACATATAGAAAAGAAATATGGAATCATACTCCTATTACAGATATATGGAGAGTAGGTAAAGGGATTGCAAATCAATTATATAAATATGGAATATATACTATGGGGGATATTGCATTATGTTCTTTAAATAATGAAGATTTATTATATAAGCTATTTGGTGTAAATGCAGAATTATTAATTGATCACTCTTGGGGATATGAGCCATGTACAATAAAAGATATAAAGTCATACAAACCAAAAACAACAAGTATTTCTTCTGGCCAAGTTTTACACTCACCATATGATTTTAATAAAGCAAAAATAATTTTAAAAGAAATGGCTGATTCATTGTCACTAGATTTGGTAGAAAAAAAATTTTTAACAAATCAAATAACATTAACGATAAATTATGATATAGAAAACCTTTTTAATTCAAATATAAGAAAAAAATATGATGGAATTATTGTAAAAGATAGTTATGGAAGAAATGTTCCAAAACCTTCTCATGGTACAATTAATTTAGAAAAATATACATCTTCATCAGAAATAATAATAAAAAATATTTTAAAATTATACGAAAATATAGTAAATCCAATTTTATTAATTAGAAAAATTAATATATCATTTAATAAATTAATTGAAGATGATGGGAAAAATAGAGAAAATCATAATATTCAATTTGATATATTTTCAAATTATGAAGAAGAAAATGAAAAAAATAAAAAAGAAATAGAAAATGAAATAAACGAAAAAGAAATTCAAAAGGCAATAATAAATATTAAAAAAAAATATGGGAAAAATTCAATATTAAAAGCAATAAGTTTAGAAGATGGATCTACTGCAATTGAAAGAAATAAACAAGTTGGTGGACATAATGAATAAATATGATAAAATAATTAATAAGAAATATAAAAAGAATTATGATAGAAAAAATTTAACAATGTATGAAAGAGCAGCACAATTTGCATCATTTCAAGCACTAAAAGGATTTGAAAATGAAATAAAAGAAGTAGAAAAAATATTAAATGATAGAGTTATTTTATCAAATGAAAAAAAACAAAATATAAATAATTTATTAAATATTTTAAACAATAATAAACAAAATAATTTAGTAAAAATTAAATATTTTGAAAAAGAAATTAATAATGAAAAAGGTAATTATAAAGTAATAGTAAATAAAATAAAAAAAATTGATGAATATAATTGCATAATTACATTAATTGATAATACAAAAATTAAAATGACAGATATTTCTGATATTGAAATAATTCAATAGTAAATAAAATGGAGGTAACATAATGAAAGACATAGTAATTTTTTATTCTAATAGTGAAGAAATAAGAAGATTATCTGATTTAATAGGTAAAATATGTAATATTGAAGTAAAAGAAATAGAAATAATTAATAAAGATAGCAAAATTAAATCACTAATTAAAACCATTTTAAAAAAAGATAATGATAATGTAGAATTAAAAAACATAATTGATTTATCTAATTATCAAAATGTTTATATCGGTTGTCATATTTTTTCTTCAAAAATTCCTAATGCAATAAAAAAATATTTAAGTACAGTTAATATTGATAATAAAACAATTATTCCATATTGTACTGACTCAGGAGATTTTGGAAATTATTTTGAGGAAATTAAAAAAATATGTAATACAAGCATTGTAAAAAAAGGATATAATTTTTCTTTTTTAAGTGATAAAAATGACAAAGAAGTAGAAAAATTAATTAAATTAAAATTATTAAATTTATAATTAAAAATTACTAAATTTATAATTAAATGTATTTACCTTTTATAATTAAAATGATATAATTTTAAATGTAGAAAGGAGTTTATTTTATGGAATTAAAAGGAAGTAGAACTGAAGCAAATTTAATGGCTGCTTTTGCAGGAGAAAGTCAAGCAAGAAATAAATATTCATACTATGCTAGCAAAGCAAAAAAAGATGGTTATGAACAAATAGCAGCTATATTTGAAGAAACTGCTAATAATGAAAAAGAACATGCTAAATTATGGTTTAAAGAATTACATGGTGGAAGTGTTCCTGATACATTAGAAAACCTAAATGATGCAGCAAATGGTGAAAATTATGAATGGACTGATATGTATTCTGAATTTGCAAAAGTTGCAAAAGAAGAAGGATTTACAAGAATTGCTGCTTTATTTGAAGGTGTAGCAAAAATTGAAAAAGAACACGAAGAAAGATATAGAAAACTAATTAAAAATATTGAAGAAGGATTAGTATTTTCTAGTGACGAAGATAGAATTTGGGTTTGTAGAAATTGTGGACATGTAGTTATAGGAAAAAAAGCTCCTGAAGTTTGTCCTGTATGTGCTCATCCAAAAAGCTATTTTGAAAGAAAAGCTGATAATTACTAATAATTTTGCCTTATTTAAAATTTAAATAAGGTTTTTTTTATAATAAGTTGTTTAAAATTATTGTATTTGATATAATTAAATATGAAAGGAGTATTGATAAAATGTCGGTTATGCTTATTATAATAGCAATTATAATTTTGTTAAATTCTATTAAACAAATATCTGAATACGAAAGAGGGGTAAAATTTACATGCGGTAAATATACAAAAACATTGCTACCAGGATGGAGATTAGTGTTCCCAATATTTCAAAGTTATAAAAAAATTGATATAAGAACAAAAGTAATTGACGTTCCTGAGCAAGAAGTTATTACTAAAGACAATGTTTCTGTTAAGATTAACGCTGTAATTTACTATAATATCTTTGATTCAGCAAAGGCAATTTTAGAAGTAGAAGATTTTCATTACGCAGTAAGTCAACTTGCACAAACAACAATGAGAAATTCAGTTGGTTCAGTTACATTAGATGAACTTCTAAGTTGTAGAGAGAAAATTTCAACAACAATATGTGAAATCGTTGATAAGGCAAGTGATGAATGGGGAGTAAAAGTAATAAATGTGGAATTAAAAGATGTATCATTACCTGGTGAAATGAAAAGAGTAATTGCAAAAGTTGCAGAAGCAGAAAGAGAAAAACAAGCAGTAATTACAAAAGCAGAAGGAGAATTAGAAGCTTCTAAAAATCTTGCAGATGCTGCAACAACACTTTCACAGGCTCCAGGAGCTCTTCATTTAAGAACATTAGCAACAATTAATGATGTGTCATCTGATCAATCTAATACCATTATTTTTGCTGTTCCACTTGAAGTCCTAAGAGCTATGGAAAACGGGTCAATGGCAAATGTAGTAAATAAAATAAAAAAACATTAATTAGTAGACTTTAAAGTCTACTTTTTATTATTTTTTATTAATTAAGTGTTTAAATATTTTAACAAATATGTTATTATATATTTATATAAAATAGGGAGATGGAAAAATGGCATTTAAAATTAAAGATATATTTGGAAGCATAACAGAAAACGATGATTCAACTAATGAATATTATTCAATAAGTACAGAAGAAGCTTTAAAAGGAGCTAATAATGAAGGAAGTAAACTTATTTTATTAGAACCAAGAGCATATTCTGAATCTCAACAAATTGCAGATCATTTAAAAAACAGACATACAGTTGTAGTTAATTTAAAAAGAGTTACAAAAGATCAAGCAAAAAGAATAGTTGATTTCTTAAGCGGAACAATATATGCAATTGGAGGAGATTTACAAAAGATAGGAAATGGAATATTTGTTTGTACACCAAATAATATAAATGTTCAAGGAAGAATTTCAAATGATACAGAAGAAAAAAGAGAAAAAACACATGATAATGGTGATTTAGATACAGAATGGTAATATACTAATTTGAGGTGAATTATGAAAAAATTTAGTAGGAGTATAAATGGTTATAATATCAATGAAGTAAATTCATTTATAGATGATATTATTAAAAAAGTTGAAAATATTATTAAAGAAGAAGAAAATATAAAAAAAGAGTTAATTTTAAAAGATAATAAAATTAATGAGCTTGAAAAAGAAATAGAGCATTATAAACTACTAGAAAAAGAACTAAACACCTCAATATATACTGCAAAAGAAAGCGGAGATTACATAAAAAGACTTGCAAAAACTGAAAGAGATGCTATAATAATGGATGCAAGAAAAAATGCAAATAGAATAATTAGTGATGCCCTTATGAGAGCAGAAAAAACTGAATTTAATGCTCAACTTTTAAAAAAGAATATTGATTTATTCAAAAGTAGAGTAAGAACAATGTTAAATCAGCAATTAGATATAATTGATGATTTAGATAAAGAAGATATATAAAATTAAATGATAGAGACGTTATATTATGAAGCTTAAAGAGAACTTGTAAATGGTGTGAACAAGGAAGATAGTAATATATGAATCACTCTTGATAATTCTTTTCGTAAAAGAAAAGAACGGAAATAATCCGTTATAATATTAAGTGCATAGAATCTATGAACTAAGGTGGTACCGTTCTTATGAACCCTTAGATTATAGATTTTTTATTTTAGGAGGAAAATATGAAAAAATTTAAAGAGTTATCTAAAAAGAAAATAAATGAAGTTGAAAAAGATATTTTAAATTCATGGAATGGAACAAATTCAATTAATGATTTACAAACTAAAAATAGAGAAGGGTGTAAAAATTTTGTATTTTATGATGGTCCTGCTACTGCAAATGGAATGCCTGGTGTTCATCATATTTTAGCTAAATTGTTAAAAGATACTTTTTGTAAATACAAATCAATGAAAGGATATAGAGTTGTTAGAAAAATTGGATGGGATACACACGGACTACCTGTAGAAGTACAAGTTGAAAAAGAACTTGGATTTGAAGGAAAAAATGATATAGAAAAATATGGTATAAAAGAATTTAATGAAAAATGTAGAGAATCTGTATGGAAAAATGAAAAAGCATTCAAAAAATTTACAGAAGAATTAGGACAATTTATTGATTCAAAAAATCCATATATAACATATGATAATAATTATATTGAAACAGAATGGTGGATATTAAAAAAAATATTTGATGAAGGATATATATATGATGGATTAAAAATATTACCATATTGTCCAAGATGCGGAACAGGGCTTGCATCTCATGAAGTTGCTCAGGGATATAAAGAAATTCCAGTTAATACAGTATATGTTCCATTTAAATTAAAAAATGAAGAAAATACATATCTTTTAATTTGGACAACAACTCCATGGACTCTAATGGCTAATTTAGCAGCATGTGTTAATCCAAATGAAAAATATGTAAAATGTTATACAAAAGGATATAATTTTATTGTTGCTGAAAAACTAGCAAAAAGTGTTTTAAAAGATGATTATGAAATTGTAGAAACATATCTTGGAAAAGATTTAGAATATAAAGAATATGAACAATTTATGCCTTTTATCAAAACAGAACAAAAAGCATTTTATATAACATGTGATGATTATGTAACAATGGAAGATGGAACAGGTATTGTACATATTGCTCCTGCTTATGGACAAGATGATTATGAGGTATGTCAAAAATATGGAATAAAAGCTATTAATCCAGTAGATGAAAATGGATGCTATACTGAAGGTCCTTGGAAAGGTAGATTAGTGGTTGATCCACAATTAGAAATAGATATTATAAAATATTTACAACAAGAAGATAAATTATTTAAAAAACAAAAAATTACACACAATTATCCTCATTGTTGGAGATGTAAAACACCTTTAATTTATTATTCAAAACCTAGTTTATATATCAAAACAACAGCAATTAAAGATAAAATAATTGCAGCAAATAATACAGTTAATTGGTACCCATCATTTGTTGGAGAAAAAAGATTTGGTAATTGGCTTGAAAATATGAATGACTGGGCAATTTCTAGAAATAGATATTGGGGAACACCAATCCCTTTATGGAAATGTGAATGTGGACATGAAATAATGATTGGTTCTCGTAAAGAATTATGTGATTTATCTATAGAAAAAATAGATGAAAATATAGAATTACATAGGCCATATGTAGATGATATACATATTAAATGTCCTAAATGTGGTAAAGCAATGACTAGAGTCAAAGATGTAATTGATTGTTGGTTTGATTCAGGATCAATGCCATTTGCACAATATCATTATCCATTTGAAAATAAAGAAATATGGAAAGAGCAATTTCCTGCTGACTTTATAAGTGAAGGAATAGATCAAACAAGAGGATGGTTTTATTCACTACTTGTTATATCTACATTTATAAAAGGGTGTGCTCCATATAAAAATGTATTAGTAAATGATTTAGTACTAGATAAATATGGACAAAAAATGCATAAAAGTAAAGGAAATGCTGTAGATCCATTTAATATATTAGAAAAATATGGTGCTGATGCAACAAGATTTTACATGTTACACTCATCACCAGTATGGACTCCACTTAAATTTGATGAAGATGGTATAAAAGAAATAAATTCTAAAGTATTCAATACTTTAAAAAATACATATACATTTTTTCAAATGTATGCAAATACAGATAATTTAGATCCTAGAGAATTCAAAGTACCTTATGAAGATTTAGATGAAATAGATAAATGGTTAATATCAAAATATAATAAACTTATAAAAAATGTAACAAATGCAATGGAAGAGTATGATTTGAATAAAGTTACAAAATATTTAAATTATTTCATTAATGAAGATTTATCTAATTGGTATATTAGAAGAAACAGAAGAAGATTTTGGGCAAGTGAACTAGATAATAATAAAAAAGCTGTTTATCAAACAACATATGAAATATTATGTGGATTATGTAAATTAATGGCACCAATAGTTCCGTTTACAACAGAAGAAATATATGTAAATTTAACAGGAAAATCAGTTCATCTACAAGATTATCCAGAATGTGATGAGAGTAAATTTAAAGACGATATAGAAGAAAAAATGGACTTAGTAAGAGATTTAATATCATTAGGAAGAAACGCAAGAGAAGAGGCTAAAATCAAGGTTAGACAACCTATAAGTGAAATAATACTAGATGGTAAAAATAAAAACATAATAGGGGATTTAGTAGATTTAATAAAAGAAGAATTAAATGTAAAAAATGTGACATTTGCTGATGATCTAGATAATTACATAACATATGAAATAAAACCAAATTATAAAGTATGTGGACCAAAATTAGGTAAAAATATAAAGAAATTCTCAGAAATCATCTCTAATTTAGATACAAAACTAATCAAAAAATTAGAAGAAGGTAATATAGTAGAAATTAAAATAGATGATGAATTAGTTAATGTAACATATGACATGTTAGATGTAAGAATTAATTCAAAAGAAGGATTTAATGCTTCAAATGAAAACAATAACTTCATAATATTAAATACTACATTATCACAAGATTTAATAGATGAAGGATTTGCAAGAGAATTTATAAGTAAAGTACAACAAATAAGAAAAGCAAATGACTATGAAATGATGGATAGAATTCATATATATTATTCAAAAAATGATGAATTAACTAAATCAATCTCAAAGCATATAGATTTTATAAAAAAAGAGACATTAGCACTTGATATAAGTGAAACAGATAAAGAATTAAATAATTTATATGATATAAATGGATTAGAGATTAAAATAGAGTTAAAAAAAGAAAATAATAAATAAAACATAGAGCATACGTAATAACGTATGCTTTTTTTTAAAAAACTTGCAAAATTTATGCAAATATGCTATTATAATGGCCATTAAGGGGAAAAGGTTCTAAATAATGTTTAAAATGGGATACATAATAAATTATTTAAACTTGAACAAGACTTTTATATAGGATATAGTCTTACCCTATATAAGGGTCTTTTTTCTATTATAAAAGGAGGAACTATAAATGGAACAAAATAATAATGAATTAGTACTTTATAATGAAAGAGGAGAACTTGTAGAATGTAATTTTCAAAGAGTTGATTTTAATAATCCGCCATCAATATTAAGTTATGGCGATGAAGTAAAAGAAGCTATTACAAATATTTTAAATTCAACTGCACAAATTGCTGTAAGTAGTGAAGAATATAAAATAAATGATTCTTTAATATCATCTATTGCATCATTTGACGATAGTTTAGATAATAGTGAAAAAGAAAACAAAAAAAACAGTATTGTAAAAGGAATTAAAGGATTTTTAGGACAACTTGGAATTGAAAGAATGAAAGAAGAAGCAGAAAAAGACACATATAAAGGACGTTTCAAAGAATACTGTAGTCAAATCGAAAAAGTATGTACTGTAATGGAATCACAAAGTGAAGCATCAATGCGTGATATAGATACAAGAAGTGCTATTATAAGTGAAATGAAACCACAAATAGAACAATTAGAATTAATAATCAAAGCAGGAAAACTTGATAAAGAAAAATTTGATGCATCAATTCTAGAATTAAAGAAAACAGTATCACCAGATGATCAAGCATTACAATATGAAATACAATATAAAGAAAAATTATCAGAAGTATTCAATAATAAATTATCAGCACTTGAAAAAGTTTTAGTACTTTATAAAGAACAAATACATAGTTATAGAATACAACAAACAACAGACATGCAACTTGTAATGAATATCAAATCATATTTATCTGATAGTGCGCCAATATTAAAAGCACAAGGTAGTGTTATGGTGTTTTCACGTTTACAAGAAAATCGTATTAAAACATTAGAAAATGTAAATCAGGCAACAAATGTTGCAATTATGAATAATGCTAAATGCTTAGAACAAAACGTTGCTAAAGCAGTAGATTTAAGTCTAAATAATGGTGTAAGCATTGATACATTAAAATATTTAAATGATGCTATTAAAAAAGGAATAGAAATTTATAGTAACGGTCGTGCAAAAAGACAAGCTCAAATAGAAAAAGAAAGAGTTGCATTAAACGAATTAAATGAAAACCTAAATTCATATCAAGAAAAAATTCAACAAATAATTGATGAAGATAAAACAGTTGCAGACGCTTTAAATGAAAGTTCATATACAAAAAGTCTTGGTACAGGTACTTACTCTAAAAAAATATTTAAATAATGGATTTAATAACTGCACAAATTTCTGAGATAAAAAATTTAAATTTAATACAAATATATGCTACAGATAGTATATTTAATGATAATACTAATAAATATATTGGTGCAAGAGTTGTATTTAACAATAATAATGTTTTATCATTAAATTATAAAGATAAGCATTTTCAAATATTTATAAAAAAAATCTTAGAAAAATATAAAGAAGAAAAAGATAATAGAAATATTATTTTACTAGGTGAATTAACAAAGAAACTAGTAGCAGATCCTGATTTTCAGGTTTTAAATCGAAAGGAAAAAGTAGGGGTACAAGATAAAGGCATTTCTGCTCTTAATATAAAAAGTATTAATATAAAATTTCATGAACACTTTATAAAAGAAACAATAAAATTAATTTTAATGATTTATAAAAAATATGAAAGTATTGATATAAAAGGAATGAGCGGTTTTAACAATAAATACATTATAAATTATAATATTAATGGTATAAATAAACAAATACCATTAATTATATTGCAAATTGATGGAAATATAATTTTTAAAATTAATAAGATAAATGATTTAAATATTCCTATAAACGGAATTATAAAAAGTGAAAATGGCTTTGTAAATATATCATGGCAAAATAATAATAAAGAAATAGTTGGAAATATATTATATGATGCAGAAAATAATATAGTAGAAAGAAAAGTATCATTTAATGGTATTACAATCTTTTATAATGAAGATAAAGATGAAATAGAAGAAGATGATTTAGAAATAATTAAATTTTATTATGACTTATGTGAATTAGAAATTCCAAATAATATTTTAAAAACATCTAATAAATCATTTTTGATGTCTAGCGAAGAAAAAACTGTTTACAATGAAAAAGACATTTTATACAAAAATGTAAGTTCACAAATGAGTATTAACATTGATGAAGTTCATATTAAATACAATATAAAAGATAGTATTAGTAAATACGATTACCAATTAAATATAACATTAGATGAATATACAAAAGAAATAATATTAAAAAAGATAGCAAATAGCCTTTTATTAATGCAAGTAAAATTATTTATTAATAATGAATCAAAATATAATTATATTTGTTTTGAAACAGAAAATGATATAGATTTAACTAAATCATTTTCACCAATAAATATTTATCCTATAGAAGAGGAAATTAATACATTAGATAATGTAAAAAAATATATTAATAAAAAGAAAAGGGGGATGAAGTAATGGGACTTTTTGATAATGGCAAAATAACAGTTGAAAAAACTATAAAAGCTATTCAAGCAACAGATTACGTATATAAAGATAGATTAAATGATTTTGATTATCAACCATATATTGTAAAATTTAAAAGTGAAGAAATGTTATCAAAAATATTATTAAGAATCTCAAAAACCAATATATTTTATGCAGATGTAATGAGTCAAATATGTAAAATTTATACACTAATATGTATAGATAGGACACCCGCTGAAGAAAAAAGTATTTTCTGGGGATTATTTGATGTTTATTTAAACAATAATGAATTATTTATTAATAAAAATAATTTAGAAAAAACATTAAGTGCTTTTGATGATAAAAGAATGGTTTTAGAGTTTTTTGATTTTCTAGGTTCAACAAATGAATTAGCACGAAATAATGCATTACATAAAAATTTAGGATGGAATTATCTTACAGATGATTATATAAAAAACATTTCATTAATAATAGATTATGTTATAAATGCAAGACAATATTATGTAGATGATAGAGCACTTTTATCTTCAGTAATGGATTTAATAAAAAGTATTGATCCATTTATATTGGTAAGTGGAACACCTTATGAAGTAGAAGATATAATAAATAAAAAATTAGATGAAGCTAGAAAATCAAATGGTATTTATAAAATAGATGAAGACACATTAGCTGAACTTGATAGCAAAATAGAATATATTATTGGAGAAAAAAGTCTATTAGAAAGTTTAATTATAATTTCAGAAAATCAAATTGAATTATTACGTAAACAGATAAATGATAGTAATAATAGTTTAAATAATATGAAAATTAAAGCACTAGAAGAGCTTCAAATAAAATTGTCTGAAATCTTTAAAAATTTTGATATAAAATATTCAGAACTATTAAACCAAGAAAGAGAATCATTAATTAGTGAAAAAAATACAATTATAGATATTACAAGAGATGAATTAGAAAAGAAAAAAGAAGAATTAGAAATAAAATTAAAAGAAATTTATAATGAAACTACTTCTTCTATACAAAGCTTAAAAGACTTCATTGAAAAATATGAAGAAATAAAAAAAATATTAGAAGAATTTAAAAATGATCAAGAATTAGCAAAAAAATTAGAAACATTCGAACACATTATTGAAAATGAGTCAATAATTAAACAAACAAATAATAGTTCAACTAGTATTCAAAGACATAATGGTACAAATATGTCATTTTCAAATATTCTATTACCAAATAATAATAGACAATTAGATAATACTACTAACTATTACTTTGATAAAACAATACAATTTAATAAAAGATTTAAAAAATTAATGGAATTAAAGCAAAAAGATATCAAAGAAAATGGCACTATATATCATGAAAAATTTGATGATGTTTTAAAAATAATTATGCAAGGAAACACTCCTTATATGTGGGGTCCAAGTGGTTGTGGAAAAACTTATATGATTGAAAATCAAATTGCAAAATTATTAGGAATCAATATTGTAACTAATGGATATGTTTTATATGAAGAAAATATTTTAGGATACAATAACGCTGGAACAGGAGAATACGTTCCATCTAATTTTTATAGATGTTATTTATTTGGAGATATAATTTTCTTTGATGAATTAGATAATGGTCTTTCTAATGCAACTATTGTACTAAATAGATTCATTGGAAACGAAAATTCATCTTATACATTCCCAAATGGTGCTACTATTAATAAACATCCAAATTTTCGAATTATTACTGCGGGTAATACAAAGGGTAGTGGACATACTTTTGCACACAATGTTAGACAAAAAATGGATGAATCTGTTTTACAACGTTTGACTCCAATTGAAATTAATTATGACAATAGAATTGAAGAAAAAATATTAAAAGATCATAAAGATTGGTTTAACTTTGCTGTTAATTTTAGAAAAGCAATCGAAAGAGTACAAAGTCCAGATGGGGAAGACGTTAACACAATCGGGACATTTACTACAAGAGATGCAGAAAAAATAAAAAGATATTTAGATGATAAATGTTTTAACGATGAACAAATAATGGAATATGAAATAATTGGAACAAAAGATAGAGATTATTTAGAAAAAATAAATAAATACATGGAAGAGCAAATGAATGAAGAAAAATTTAATGATGGTGGGAAAAATTTATTAGAAATTTTTAGAAAAGTAAAGGAAAAGAAATGCAAAGCGAGATAGAAAAAACTGAAAAAAATATAATTTATAATGTCAGATTTTCTAATTTGACTGATTTATACAATTATTTAAAAAGTAATCCACCAATTAATAAGAATGTATTTACGGATCCGTCTAGTTTTAAGAATAAAGAGAGTTTTTATGGGGAATCACTAGAAAAATCAATAGAATACTGTATATCCGGTTATAAATATGATTATGATAATTTTTTAAAAGAAAGTATGCTTTTAAAAAATGCTACAAAAGAAATCATTGAAAATAGAAAAGTTGTTCGATCATTATATAACGGAGCTCCATTAGCACCATTAGTTGCAGCAGGGGTCCCAGATTGCATGATAAGCTGCACACGTGATAATAAATCAACAGTAAGAAATATATATTTTAATTTAGCATATCCCCATTTCATAACTGATGCTCAAATAATTAATAGAGGAATAATAACACTATACTTAATTCAAACATTAGAAGAAAGAGGGGAGATTATAAATTTTCATACATTTGATTTATCATTTGAATATGATTTTATGTATTATCCCAAAGAAACAATAAATATTGAGATAAATTTAAAAAAACCGGGAGATTTATTCCTTGATATAGAAAAATGTTATTTTCCAATAAGAAGTAAAGAATTTTTAAGAAGAATAATGTTCAGAGTTCAAGAGAGTATACCAGTGAAATATAAAGATTGGCAAAATGGTTATGGGAAATCAGCAAATGAAGAACAGATTCGAAGTTTTTATAACTTAAAACCAACAGATATTGTTATATCAAATCCAACTGAAATGGGAATTATGGGACATAATTTATATAAAGATACATTAAAAGTAATAAATAAAATAAAAATGAACGACGAATTTAACACAGAAAAAATTAAAAAATTAATACATAAATAAAATACACTTAATTAAATTAAGTGTATTTTATATAGTTTTTATATAGTAATTTAATTATTGATATAAGAAGTCAACATAATATGTATTATACGAAATTACTATAATATATATTATATTTTCCTAGATTGTATTTCAGCTATCTTTTCAAATACTTCTGTAACATTTTTTTCATTAATTTCAGTATATCCCAATTCTTTTAACGCTTGAGCTTTAACTGTATATAATTCTTGTGTTCTAGATAATTTTTCTTCGTGTCTTTGTTCAACTTCAGCTTCAAACTTTTTATGAGTTTCTATTACTTTAGTTTTAGAAAAACCGCCTCCATTAAACAACGAAATAGCTTGATACATTATACCTTCAAAAATAATTTGTTTATCCTCATTAAAGCAAAATTCTTTTGTACTAATAAAGCCATTAGATTTTGCAAAATAAGCAAGAACATATCTTAATTCAGGAACATCATCCATAACTTGTAAAAAATTATATAAATATTTAAATGTATTATATGATGTATCACGTGAATCATCTTCAATTAATCTTTCTTTTAACAATGATATGATATCGTAAAATAATTTCTGATTTTTTTTATTCATATTTTTTACTTCAGAACTAATAGAATCATATCTAAAAGCACTATCACTTTCATTATCATTTAAAAGCTTCTCTACCCTCATAATATATTCATTAGTTGGCTTTACATTTTGCAAATCATTGATATCTTCAACATTAAATAATAATAATAATTTAGTTTTCTTATCTTTTGGCCATTCATCTATATTACTCATTTCTAAATAATTGTATACCATTTGTCTAGAAACACCCAAATATTTTGCTAATTTTACTTTAGAAACTCCTAACTCTTTTAACATCTCATTTACATATTTCATATTATCTCCTACCCTCCTACTTAACACTTTAAGTGTACCATAAATAAAAATAAGTGTCAATCTTTACACTTATTTATAGGTTTTATATTTTTCTAAAACTTCTGTATCGCTTAAAATTGCTTTTAAATCGCAATTATTTTTAAATATATCTGTCCATGGCTCTAATTCTTTATATAGTTTATAAACTGGTAAACTATCTTTCTGATAATCTAAAAATTTTTGATATGAAATTTCATCAAAATCGGAAATAACATGTTCTAAAAGAGCATCTTTAAAATCCTCTGACAAATAAGCTTGAAAATTAATGTTATTTAAAGCTGAGTATTCTAAATTACTACCAAGAGAAATTTTGGCAAGTAAATTGTATGTTTTACAAAGATTTTTAAAAATATCATATGAAAAAGAATTCCTTTTATTTCTAACATTTTCTATATTATAAGAATATGTTATTACATTAATTAATTTGCTTAATTCAGCTTCAGCACGTTTTAATTTCCCACATAAAGCAAAAGTTTTACCCAAACAATAATAAGCCTG
This sequence comes from uncultured Bacilli bacterium, assembly GCA_944329255.1. GTDB lineage: Bacteria > Bacillota_I > Bacilli_A > RF39 > UBA660 > CAG-1193. The sequence continues at coordinate 9,283 of CALVIA010000003.1, read as the reverse complement.
AACTGATAAAGGATTCAAAATTTTAGCAAGATTAAGATAATGAAAACATTTTGAATTTTCAAAATCTTCTATTAAATTAAATTCTTTATGTTGCATTTCATGATTAGCCAAACTCATGTATATTTTTGAATTTTCTATAATTCTTGTATCATTATTTATTAATTTTAACATTTCATTATGAATATTTAATTCTATTTCATCATCCATACACCATTCATTCATTCTTTTAAATAAAAATAGTAAATTTATTAAATCATATTTTGAAGATACATTTTCAATTATTTGATCATATTTTGATAAAATATATTTATTGTTATTACAATCATTTATAATTTGATAAATTGAATTATCTTCTTTAACTAATAAATTTATATCATATTGTATTAATAAGGTTATAACATCATATATATTTAATGCAGAATTTATATTTGTATATAAAGAAAAATAATCAGTTTTATTGGATGTAATTTTATACAATTCTAATAATCTATCAATAATATGTTTTATATATTGATTTAAATATATTTTATCAAAAGAGGATTCATTATTTAATTCGCTCCAATTAATTACATCTAAATTATTTTTTGCGGAAAGAAGATAAAACATATCATCATTTGATTTAAAGTCTCTATTATCACATTTAAAATAACAATCTAATATTTCTTTAACACTTTTCTTTTCAATTTCATTATTTTTGAAAAGCTTCTCAATCAAGTTATTTAATACATTATATCTTAATTCAGACTTAGTTATATTATTATCTTTATCTATATTTTCATTTTTACATAAAGGGGTTCCATTCATATAAAAAAACTTATAATCAAAATTAAAGTATAAATAAAACCTTTCTATTCCATAATACTCACAATTACATTTACCAATTTCATATAAAAATTTATTAGAAAAAAAATCATTTAATTCAAAATAATTTAAAACAATTTCAATAGCTTTACCACAATTTTTTTCACTATGATTCATAATATTATATAATGAATCTAAAGTGCTATAATCAAAAGGAAAAATAGTAACTTGAAATCCAATAAATTCCAAAAATCTTTTTATATATTCCATTTCTACTAACGAATCGTTTGAATAAATCAAATGAATATTTTTATTCATATTTACCACTTCCTTTAAAACAATACATATAATTTAAAACTTAATAATTAAATTTTATAATAAATACCATAGTTTTTTATTATTTTTTCTTACTTCTTTAATAATACCTCCACCAATACATTTGTCACCGACATACAAAACACAAGCCTGACCTGGAGTTACAGATTTAACATTATTATATCTAACAAGTAATTCTCCATTATTTAAATATTCAATTTTTACATCATTATCCTTCTGTCTATATCTAAATTTTGCTGTACATTCTGTAGGTCTTAATTCACAATTAAAGTTAACTTGTTCAACAATACATGAATCAGAATATAAATATTCATTATCTTCTCTTTCACATACATATAATATATTTTTATTTAAATCTTTACCAACAACGAACAATTTATCTGTAGTTCCACCTACATCAAGTCCCCTTCTTTGTCCAATTGTATAATACATAAGGCCAATATGTTTTCCTAATACTTCATTTGTTTCAATATTTACAATATTGCCTTCTTTATTTGGTAAATAATTACTTAAAAAATGTTTAAAATTTCGTTCTCCAATAAAACATATTCCAGTAGAATCTTTTTTATTGGCAGTTGAAAGTTCAATTTCATTTGCAATTTTTCTTACTTCATCTTTATTTAAATCACCAACTGGAAAAAGAACATTTGAAAGTTGATTTTCATTTAACTGAGATAAGAAATAAGTCTGATCTTTATTACTATCTACACCTCTTAATAAATATTTACCATCTTTTCTTGCATAATGACCTGTTGCAATTAAATCAGCTCCAAGTCTTTTAGCTTCTTTTATAAACAAATCAAATTTAATATATTTATTACACATAATATCAGGATTAGGAGTTCTTCCTTTTTCAAGTTCATTTAAAAAATATGTAAAAACATAATCCCAATATTCTTTTACAAAATCAATTCTATGTAACGGAATATTTAATTTATCACACACTTTTTTTGCATCATTATAATCCTGTTCTTGAGGACATATATTGTTATTTAAAGTTGGATTACCTAAAATATCATTATTAACACTTGCATCCCAATTTCTCATAAATAATCCAATTACTTCATATCCCTCTTTTTTTAATAAATACGCAGCAACAGAAGAATCTACTCCCCCACTCATTCCAATTACAACTTTCATAATATCACCAATTTTATTATACATTATTTTTTTAATTAGTAAATAATTTTTATAATATAAGGTAATATAAATGTTTCATATAAAGCACTAAAAGAAAGCAAAACAACAGTTATAAAAAATATAAATAAATACTTTTTAATATAATTATTAAAATTAATAAAAGATTTATTTATAACTTTATAAAAAAGGTTTAAACATAGTTTAAATGAATAATAACACATAAAAAAATATGATAAGAGATTTATAATTAAATGTGGAAATACATAAATAAAACTAAACAAAATACCATCAAACTTAAAGTTATAAATTAATGAAGTAATTGTAAAAGATAAAATAAAGCTTTTATAAAATAACATAATTATAATAAATGGGATTCCAATTATAGAAAAACCCAAAATAAAAATTATCGCATCAAATATATAATTATTTAATAAATTATTTTTTAAATTAGGAATAAAAGTTCCGTTTTTTATGGAATCAAAGTAATTATTAATATGTATAGATAGTTGTTGCCTATCACCATCTTTTAATATGGTTATAAAAAAAAGCCCAAACAAAAATGAAATTATAAATACTACAATTAATGAAATGTAAATACTTTTATCTTTTTTTAAATCCTTAAAAATTATATTAAATAATTTATTCATATTTCACCTCATGAAATTATATTAAATTATTTTAATTTTATTACACTTTATGTTATAATTATTTTGAGGTGATATATATGAAAATATTAAAAAAAGTTTTTGTTTGGTTTGCACTTATAATAATGGTTTCAAGTGTTGTTTTATCAGTTATATCTCCACTATTATGGGGGTAAAATATGAAAAAGATTTATAATAATAATTATTTTAAATGGGGGTTAGTAGCTTTTGCAGTAATTGCATCAAGTCTTTTATTATATTTTTTTATTTTAAGAATAGATTTTATAGCAAATATATTTAAAAGAATATTTATTATACTTAAACCATTAATTTATGGTATAGTAATCGCATTTTTATTAACACAAATATTTAATTATTTCAAAAAAGTATTTAATAAATTATTATCAAAAAAAATTAAAAATCAAAAAAAATTAAATAAAATATCAAATGTAATTAGTATAATTTTATCAATTATTATATTGTTATTAATATTATTTTTTATATTTTATATTTTAATACCAAGACTTATGATAAGCATATTAGGAATAATTGAATCATGGTCTATAAATGCTAATAATATAGAAATGTGGTTAAGAGATATATTAAAAGTAAGTCCTACTCTTGAAACTATTATATTAAATGCAGTTAATGATTCTTCAAAATCTATATTAGAATGGATGAGTGAAGGATTACTTCCAACAATGGAAAATATTTTTTCAAATGTAACAACTGGATTAAATGGTATGTATATATTTTTAAAAGATTTTATAATTGGAATTGTATTCTCAGTATATTTATTAATATATAAAAATAAATATATTGCAAGCCTAAAAAAATTTATTTATACAATATTTGGTATTAGTAAAGCAAATTCAATTTTACATAGCGCAAGGTATAGTTATAAAATATTTAATGGATTTATAAAAGGAAAATTATTTACATCATTAATTATAGGAACTGCGTGTTATATAGGTATGATTATATTAAAAATGCCATATGCACTTCTAATTAGTTTAATAATAGCTGTAACAAATATTATTCCATTCTTTGGACCAATTATTGGTTGGGTTCCAGGAGTAATATTGATTGCAATGGTTAGCCCAATTCAAGCACTATATTTCACAATATTAATAATTATTTTACAACAAATAGAAGGAAATATACTTGAGCCTAAAATAGTTGGAGACATAACAGGAATTTCCGGTTTTTGGGTATTATTTGCAATAATTGTTTTTGGAGATTTATTTGGATTTATTGGAATGATTTTAGGAGTACCAGTATTTGCAATAATATATCACTTTATCAAATATAATGCAGATAAATACCTATCTAAAAGAGAATTACCTTATAATGATGATGATTATTTAGATTTAAAATATATCGATGAAACAACAAAAAAACCAGTTAAATTAAAAAGTTCTAACTAATTAGAACTTTTTAATTTTAGTTTTATCTTTAGATTCATCTATTTTTTTATTATTTGATTCTTTTTCAACATATTTAATTTGAAAATCAAATAAATTTTCAGTAAGTTCATTTGCTTTTTCATAACCATTTTTATACAACATAAAATAATATGAAGAATTTCTTGTTACTACTTTTAATTCATTATTTTTTTCATTTTTTTCATTAATTAGATCAAACAATTTAGTGTGTTTGTTTCTATATACATCATTATTTTCTAAAAAATATTGATCTATTTTGTTAAAAAATAAATCATAAGAAACTAAAGATAATATTTGAGTTGTTGAAAAAGTAGCTAATAAATATATGATTATAGATACAATTTCTTTTCCAACAAAAATATATGGAGAAGACGCAATTAAATATAAAAATCCAAAAGTCCAAATAATATTTGAAGAAATTAAGCAATATTTTTTTATAAAGCTTTTAATAATATTATTTAAATCCGCACCTAAATCTATAATTTGCAATTCTAATTTTTCTATTTTTTCTTCTAATAATAATTTTTTTGTAGTATTTTTTTCAAATAGTTCTTTATTAGATTTATTTAAAACTTTTATTTTTTTAATTTCTTCTAACCTATTTTTTAATTCAGTTAAATATTCCATATAATCCTCCCAAAGGTATATCATATTATAACATAAATAAAAGAAAAGTAAATATTACTTTTCTTTTTCCATTTCTTCTAACATATTTGTTATATATATTCCATACCCTTTTGTAACATCGTCTACAACAACGTGTGTTACTGCTCCAATAATCATATTATTTTGAATAATTGGAGATCCACTCATTCCTTGAACAATTCCACCTGTTTTATCAAGTAATGTTTCATCAACAATATTAAATGAAATATTTTTAACAGATGAAGAATCATTTATTTTAGTAATTTCTATTTCATACTCTTTTATTTCATTATTTTCAATTACAGAAAGAATTTTAGCACTACCTAGTTCAATTTCATCAACACTAGCAACTTTATACAAATTATCACTAGAGTTTATTTCATCTTCATAAAGACCAAATATACCACTAGATGTATTCTTTTCAATAGAACCATATACTACATTAGAATCATATTTAGCATTTTTTTGTCCAGGGCTTCCATCACTACTCTTAGTAATACTTACTACATCGGATTTATATATTTTACCATCTTTTATTTCAACTTTCAAAGAAGTATTTTTATCTATAATTTCATGTCCTAATGCACCATACATCTTAGTTCCTGGATCTATAAATGTAAGTGTTCCAACACCATTGATTGTATCCTTAACATAGAGTCCAGTCTTGTATATTCCATCATCAAAAACTAATTTTAAAGTAGTATCATATTCCTTATTATTTCTAATAAAAGAAATTTTAATACTATTTTCATCTATTCTATTATTAATTTCGTCAATCATCTCATTAATATCATTAACTTTATTATCATTAATTTTAATAATTCTATCTCCTAGATGTATATTAGCATCATTTCCAGGAGAAAAACCATCTATATTATATAGCCCTACAACCATAATTCCATCAGATTTAATTTCAATACCAATATTTTTACCAGATGCAATTATATGCGAAGAATAAGCAAATGTAGATATAGGAAAAATTAATAACAAACCAATAACTAATAAACCTAATTTCCTTTTAAAAAACACTAATAACATCTCCTTTTTTAGGGCTACATTATTATTATTCTCATATTATCAAAATATATGTTAACAATTATTGGTACTAATATTGGTAAAAATTAACAAAAAAGAATAATCATATGACTATTCAATAAATTATCATTGAAATTTAACGCTAATATACATTTTACTTTCAAATTCTTCTTGTACTGAATTTATAATACTATTTGCAAGCTCATATGAATGTTCAGATGCATCTATTACAACCTTCACCTGTGTATTTTTTATTTCAACGTATGAATTTAAATTAAATTTACTTTTTATTTTGTTTTCAATCTCTGTTTCTTTACTTTTTTCTTCTTCAATTAATTTTAATTGCTCATATGCATTATTCTTCTCTTCAATTGTTGAATCTATATTTGTTAAAATCATTCTTAATTCTTCCATTTCTTCATATCTACTTTCATCACTTAAATTTCTTAATACAGAAATGCTATCACTAGATATTTCAGAAACAACAATTGAATCATCAATTTCATTATTTTTAATTTCTAATAAATCATTTGGCATTGTTACATAATAAACACTTAATACTAAAATTAAACTAAATAAAGTTAAAAACCATAATTTTTGTTTGTTAATCATAGAGTCCTCCACTTTCTATAATATAATATTAAATATTTATTAAAATATTACAAAAAAAAGAAGTAAATTACTTCCTTGATACATATTTACCATCACTAGTAGATACTATAACAATATCTCCTTCATCTATAAATAACGGTACTCTTATAACTAATCCTGTATTTAATTCTGCCTCTTTAGTTGCTGTAGTAGCAGTATTTCCTTTTATTCCAGGTTCTGTTTTAACAACTTGTAATTCTACTTTTTCAGGTAAATTTACTCCAAGCATTTCAGAATTATAATACATTATACTAACTTCAGAATTTTCTGTTAAAAATTTACTTTCATCTTTTATTTGAGATAAAGGCAATTCAATTTGAGAATAATCCCCCATATCCATAAATACGTAATTATCACCATTATTATATAAATACTGCATTGTTTTTTTCTCTATCATTGCTTTGCCAACTTTAGTGCTTGAATTAAAAGTTTGTTCTATTATTGAACCAGTTCTTAAATTTTTTAATTTCATTTTTACAAATGCAGCACCCTTTCCAGGTTTAACATGTTGAAACTCTAAAATAGTATAAATATTTCCATCAACTTCAATAGTCATACCATTTTTAATATCATTTACATTTACCATTTAAATTCCCCCTAACTATTTTTTCTCTTTATGTTTAGTTGATTTATTACATCTTGGGCAATATTTATTTAATTCTAATCTTTCAGTATTATTTTTTTTATTTTTTACTGTTCTATAGTTTTCTTCATTACATTCTGTACATACTAAAGTAATTCTTTCTCTATTACCAGCTTTTGCCATAAAACACACTCCTTCTTTCAATCTTTTATATTATATCAAATTATTTATAAAATTCAAAGTATTTTTTACTAATTTGATTACTAATACGTTTATTTAACGTAGACAAATAATTTGCACCATATATATGACTTACATCAGGAGTTACAACAACAACACTCATTTTAGGGTCATCATAAGGAGCAAATCCTGCAAAAGTAGAAGAGATCGTTTCTTTATCTATATATCCGTCATAATCACTATCAAAAAAACTTTGAGATGTTCCTGTTTTGCCTGCAGGGTTATATTTTAAGTCAATATAACCATATCCAGTTCCATTATATGATAAAACACTTTTAAAACCCTCTTTTATTCTATCAATATATTTTTTATCTAAATCTACTTTATTTAATATTTCTTTTTTATATTCATAAATTATTTCTCCATTGTTTTCAATTTGCTTTACTAAATTTAATTTTAATCTTTCCCCATCATTTGCAATAGTATTAATATATTGTGACAATTGTAGTGGGGTATAAGTATCATATTGTCCAATTGAAAAATCAAGTATAAGTCCTGGTGTATCATTTGTCCCTACTAAACCAATACTTTCATAAGGAAGATCAATTCCAGTTTTAACACCTAAACCATAAGAATTAAACATATTTCTGTATTTTGAAAAAGGATCTTTACTTAAATCAAAATAACCATTTGGTGTATAATCAAATCCTGATACCATCATAGCAATTTTAAATTGATATACATTTGAAGACAATCTTAATGCATTTACATCATTTATATATCCAAGCCCATTTCTATCCCATGAACATTTATAAGGAGTATTTAATAATTTAACACATTCATCTTTTAATATAGTACCAATATCAATAACTTTTGTTTTATATCCAACGGAAATTGATGCACCTTTTATTACAGACCCTACTGTAAAAGCTGATGATGCTAAATATGAAGAATAATCATATACTTTACCTTTATCAATTTTTTTTGCAGACAATGCTAAAACCTCTCCACTATTAGGATCACTAATTACTGCAAATGCTTTATTAAAATATTCAGTATTAGGTTCATTTTTTACTTTTATCATTTCTTTTTCTATAATTTTATCGATTTCCAATTGTAAATCTATATCAATTGACAATATTATATCATTTCCTATTTTTTCTTTTTCTATTAATTCTAAATTATTATTTATACTTTTATATACAGCTTTTTGTCCTCTTAAATAATCATCATATTGAAGTTCTAAACCACTAATACCTACTCTATCAGTTAACTTGTAATTCCTATTTAAATAATAGTCTTTAAATTCCATTGGAACACCAGTTTCAATAGAAGATACATTTCCTAAAATTCCTCTTAAAGTATCACCATACAAATACTTTCTTTCCCAAACTAATTTAGGAATTATACCACTAAACTCATCTAAATTTTCATTTATAATAGCATATTCTTCTTCACTTACATCTTTTTTTATTAATTTTTCTTCATATGAATATCCATTATTCATTAAATAAAATATATAAGCTTGTTTTTTATTTATAGTTTTTAACTCATCAGAAGTTATTCTTTGCATTTTTAAATTAATTATATCTTCATTAGAAAGTTTATTCATTTTAAAATTATTCCATTCTTCCTCTGTAATTTTATCATCACTATAATTAAGTTTAAGCCATAATTCTTTTAACATATACTCAGTTACATTATCATAATTAAGATTTAATATTTCACTTAATTTAAGTGCAATATTTATTTCCTCACTAATATCAATATTGCTTTTTTTTTTATAATATAATGTTTTTATTGTAAAATTATTAATTAATAAT
>CALVIA010000002.1 GCA_944329255.1 uncultured Bacilli bacterium | reverse complement strand
ATTTACCATTAAAATTGTATATTCCTATTTGTGAGTCTTTCATTACATTTACATTTAAATGCAAATTGTTTTTAATGTATTATTATTTAAAAATAGAATTTTTTAGCGTTTTTTTATCAAACTTATTAAAGATTTTTTATATAAACAAAAAATCAATCATTACGATTGATTTCTATATAAAAAAGTTCGAATTATTCAAACAAATTACCCTATGGTGGAGCCGAGGAGATTTGAACTCCTGTCCGAAATAATTTTAATATTAATATCTACAAGTTTAGTTTATTTAATTATTTGTTAATAATCTATAAATAAACAAATAAATTATTAACTAGATTAGTAATAATTCATTAAATATCCTAATCAAATATTTAATATATCTTGTTTTATTAAGCCCTATTTATTCGTCACAAGAAAAACAAATAATAAGACTGCCTTCTAATTAATTAAGCGAAAGCTAATTGATTTCTGTTTCCAGTTATTTTATTTTTTTGGATTACGCATACCTTGCGACTTGCAATTAATATTTTAACTATCCCGTCGAATCCAATAACGACCCCATGTACTAATTATAACAAAAAAAACTAATATTTCATAGTTTTTTTGTTATATTTATCAATATCCCTTTGTTTTATTGCTTCTTTTTTATCATAATTCTTTTTCCCCTTTGCAACCCCAATTAATAACTTTGCTATCCCATTTTTTATATATAACTTTATTGGAACTAGAGTATATCCATCAATATTTATTTTATCTCTAATTTTATATATTTCTTTTTTATGAGCCAGTAACTTTCTTGTTCTTGTTTCCTCATGGTTAAAAATATTACTATTTTCATATTTTGATATAAACATATTTAAGAGAAATAATTCGTTATTTTTTACAATACAATAACTATCTTTTAAATTAGCTTTACCTTCTCTTATTGATTTAATTTCAGATCCCTTCAAAACAATTCCACATTCATAAGTATCATATATAAAATAATCATATTTTGCTTTTCTATTTAAAATTTCCATTATGCACCTATTGAATAGATATTTATATCAGAATTATTATCAATTAATAATTTTTTATATTTTTCATAATAAGTAGTATAATCCTGTAATTCATCTTGAATTTTACTAAATGGAATTACTTTATATTCATTTCCATAATTATTATAGGCATAAGTTAATAAAACATTTATATCATTATAAGATATTTCATCATTATCATCAGTTCTTTTAATTTTTAATTCAAAATCAACCATTGCACTTATTCTTGAATCAATAGATGAATGTCCAGATAATAAATTTCCTAGTGAATAGCAAACAAGTGTATTATTTACAATTTTTATAGGCAAAATCGAATTACTATTATTTCCAACTACAATATTTATTCCCAAATTTGATAAATAATTAACAATGTTTTCCTGTTGCTCAGTTATGTCATTTATTGAATTGCTCCAATCAATAGATACAATTACGATGTCAACATTTTTCTTTAAATTATCATAATCATTTTTCACTTTCTCTTCAGAATAAATATTAACTGCATAATTTTCAAGTATATTTTCATCAGTATTTAAAGTATAAGATAATAAACCAATCTTAATTCCATTTTTTTCTATAATATTATTGCTTTTTGTTTCAGAAGAATTATTTATTCCTGAATAAACAATATTTTTTTCATTCCAATAATTTAATGAATTATTTATTCCTGTCATACCTTTATCATATGAATGATAACTAGCTAATGAAACCATATTAAAACCTATATTTAACATTTCGTTTCCAACATCTATTGGAGAATTATAATCATATCCATAACTTGAACCTAATTCTTTTCCTCCAATTATACTTTGTTGTGTATATAAATTTAAATTAGATTTTTTCATTATATTATTAAGATCTTCAAAAACATATTTATAATTATATGATCCGTCATTATTTCTAGTATCAGTCCACATATTACTATTTATCAAAACATTTCCTGCTAAAGTAAATGTAACAGACAATTCTTGTACATCCTCTTTATCGTTATTGGGTACATCAGTTTCATCAATTAAATCTTTTTTAAATTCATCTTTAAATATAGCTAATGTGCCAAAAACAAGACATATTAAAACTAATAAAATAATAATTGGTGTAAATTTAATTTTTTTCTTTTTCATCACAATACTCCTTTTTATCTACAATTTCAAAATCTATAGTTGACTCTACTTTTGATGCTCCAACACACTTAACAAATATATTATCTCCAAGTCTATATCTTTTACCACTTCTTTTTCCATAAATACTTTGTGACAACTCGTCAACTATATAATAATCCCCTTTAATTGAACTAACATGAACTCTTCCTTCAATTAAATTATTAAGTCTTACAAACATTCCTGAAGGAACTATACTTGCAACTTTAGCTTCAAACTCTTCTCCAATATGATCCATCATATATTCTGCCATTTTCAAATCTTCTACATCTCTTTCGCATTCAATAGCATTTCTTTCTTTTAAAGAACAATGTGAAGCTTCTCTATATAATTTTTTTTCTAATAAACTAATATCATTGGTATCTAATTTATCTCCATGAATAATCATCTTTAAAACTCTATGTACCGTATCATCTGGGTATCTTCTTATAGGACTTGTAAAATGACAATAACACTTGCTTGCAAGGCCAAAATGTCCTAAATTTTCTGTACTATAAATTGCTTTTTGCATAGATCTTAAACCAAGCTCTGACAACATATCATAAATTGGAGATGTTTTTAAGCTATCTAAAAGAGATTGCATTTGTTTAGGTTTTATCTCATCAAATTTCCCTTTTATTTTAATTTTGTAGCCTAATGCTTTAAGTAACATAAAATATTCTCTAATTTTCTTTTTATTAGGAATTTCATGAATACGATACATCATAGGAAAACCTAAATTTGTAATATATTCAGCTACGCATTCATTTGCCACTATCATAAAATCCTCAATTAATTTTTCACCAGTTCCTCTTTCTCTTTCAGAAATTTTTATAGGCTTACATTCTTCATCTACAACTATTTTAACTTCCTTTACATCAAAATTTAATTGTCCTCTATCATCTCTTTTTTTTCTTAATATTGTAGATAATTTTTTCATTAAATCTAATTCATAAGTGAATTTTTCATAACCATTAGCAATTATATTTTTCTCCAAATATAAATTTGCATTATTATATGTCATTCTCATTTTAGAATTTATTACAGCCTCATATACATCATAAGAAACTATTTTACCACTTTGTGTTATTTCAATGTCACAAGACATCGTTAATCTATCTACATTAGGATTTAATGAACAAATTCCATTTGACAATTTATGTGGAATCATGGGAATTACTCTATCAACCAAATAAACTGAAGTAGCTCTATTCATCGCATCTCTTCCAAGTGATGTATCTTCTTTTACATAGTGTGTTACATCAGCAATATGGACACCCAAAAGAAAATTTCCATTATCCAATATTTTTATTCCAATTGCATCATCAAAATCCTTTGCATCATCCCCGTCCATTGTAATAATTTTTTCATTTCTTAAATCTCTTCTACCCTTTATATCTTCGTCAGAAACAAAATCAGGTATATTTTTTAATTCTTCTAAAGTCTCATCACTAAAATTAGGTTCTATATCATGTTCATAAACTTTTGAAAGAATATCAATTCCTACATCATCTTTATGTCCTAAAATTTTTATAATTTCACCATAATATTTATTATTTGTAAGTTTTGTATATGGTTTAACAATTACCTTATGTCCAGTCATTGCTCCGTTTCTATGATCTTTATCTATTATAATTGTAATTTTAATTCTGCTATCATCAAGAATAATATAGCCTGACCCATCATCGCACAATACAAATTCACCTATAACCGTATCAAATGATCTATCTAAAATTTTAACAATTCTTCCTTCTTCTCTTGAAATATATTCACATGCAACTAAATCATTATGTATAGCTCCATTCATATTTTCCATTTTTATATGAATATCAGGCTCTTTATCCATAATTACAAAACCAAATCCTTTTTTATTAACGGATAATTTACCTACTTTTAAATTTGTTTTTTCAAATAATGTAAATTTTCCTTTTTTAGTAACATATATTTCTCCAGATTTCTCTAAATTTCTTAATTCGTTACATAAATCTTTTAAATCAATATTTATATTTAACTTATTAAATATCTCTAATTCAGCTAAAGGAATATCACTATTTTTTAATATATTTAAAATTTCTTCTTTCATACTTCCTCCATATAATATATATTATAGAATAAAAAAAGACTTATAAAAAGTCTTTTTTAAAAATATTTTATTAAAATGACATAATCAAGCAAGTAACAAAAAATACTATTCCTAAAAATGCAGTCATTCTAGTAATAAAAAGTTCACTACCACGTTCTTTTCTTTTACTAAATAAATCTGATCCACCATTTCCAGTAAAAGAACCACCTTCTGCTTTACCACTTTGTAAAAGCACAATTATAATTAATAAAATTGATATTACAATAATTAATGTATCCATTTAAATCACCCTCTTTGTATACTTTAACATAAATATAAAAATATTTCAATTAATTCCTTGATAATTCTTCTTCAATTCTAATTAATTCATTATATTTACAAACTCTATCTGTCCTTGATAATGAACCAGTTTTAATTTGTCCTAAATTTAATCCAACAGCTAAATGAGCTATTGTTGTATCTTCAGTTTCTCCACTTCTATGGCTAATAATTGTTTTATAATTATATTTATTTGCTAATTCAATTGTTTCTAATGTTTCTGTAATTGTTCCAATTTGATTAACTTTAATTAAAATTGCGTTCCCAGAATTGCTATCGATTCCTTTTTTTAAATATTTTTTATTAGTAACAAATAAATCATCACCTACTATTTGTATTTTATCTCCGAGTCTTTTAGTAATTAAATTAAATCCTTCCCAGTCATTTTCATCAACAGGATCTTCAATTGAACAAATAGGATATTTATTAACTAAATATTCATAAAAATCTATTAATTCATCAGTAGAATATTTTTTTCCATCTAAATAATAAAATCCATCTGAATAAAGTTCAGATGCAGCAACATCCAAAGCTAATAAAACATCTTTTCCTGGATTATAACCAGCTTTTTTTATTGCATCTACAATTAATATTAAAGCATCTTCATTAGAACTTATATTAGGTGCAAATCCTCCTTCATCGCCAACAGCAGTAACCATTCCTTTACTTTTTAAAATAGCCTTTAAATTATGAAATACTTCTGCTCCAATTCTAACCCTTTCTTTGATGCTATCGCTTTGAGGAACAATCATAAATTCTTGTATATCAAGTGGATTATCTGCATGAGCTCCACCATTAAGAATATTCATCATAGGAACAGGAAGCACATTACCATTACCTATATATTTATATAAAGGTTCTCCATTATATAATGCAGCTGCTTTTAAATTAGCCATAGATACTCCAAGAATAGCATTTGCACCTAACTTACTTTTATTATCTGTTCCATCAAGAGCAATCATTGTATAGTCTATTTTTTTTTGATCCAAAGAGTCCATTCCTATAAGTGCATCTCTTATACATGTATTAACATTATTTACCGCCTTTAAAACTCCCTTACCCATATATCTAGAATCTAAATCTCTAAGTTCAAGAGCTTCTCTTTCTCCTGTCGATGCACCACTTGGAACAATAGCTCTTCCAACAATTCCACATTCTAATATAACATCAACCTCTACAGTAGGATTTCCTCTTGAATCCAAAACCTCTCTTCCAATAATATTTTTTATTTTACTCATATATCCTCCTATTTTGTTTTAATATATTTTTTAAAACATTTACCTCTTTCTTCAAAATCTTTAAATTGATCCCATGACGCACAGGCAGGACTAAGCAATATTATATCCCCTTCTTTACTTTCTTTTTTAGAAAGATTTGTTGCCTCTTTAAGATCATTACATACTAAACATTTTATATTATTTAAAATACAAAAATCTTTAATCCTATTTTTTGTTTCACCATAAGAAATTACTAATTTAACATTTTTCATATAGCTAGCAAGTTCATTAAAACTATGTCCCCTATCAAGTCCTCCCAAAAGTAAAATGATAGGTTTATTAAATGAAGATAAAGCAATTTGTGTAGCTTTAATATTTGTTGATTTTGAATCATTATATACATCTACGCCATCATAGGTACCTACATATTCAATTCTATGTTCAACAGATTTAAACTCTTTTAAAGTTTTAATTATAGAATCATCGTCAATACCTAATATTTTAGAAACTATTATAGATGCCATTATATTTTCATAATTATGATTACCTTTTAATTTCAAATCACTTGTGTTTATATATTTTTTACCATTATAAATTATAGAATCATTTAACAAAGAACATATGCAATTTTCATTACTACCAAAAAATAATTTAGTTGAATTAATATCATTAATATTGTTTAAAATATCGTTACAATTATAATTTAAAACAGCATAATCATTTTTTGTGTGATGTGAAAATATTTTTTTCTTTATCTCAATATACCTTTCTTTAGAACCTACAAAATCTAAATGAGCATCATAAATATTTGTTAATACTGAAATATCTGTTTTAAATTTATCAAAGTTACATAACTGTTGAAGAGATATTTCCATTAACAATATATCATTTTCTTTTATTTTACCTATAAAGGAACTTAAAGGATAACCAATATTTCCAGCAAGTATAACAGATTTACCTGAATTTTTTATAATATCATATAAAATAGATGTTGTAGTAGTTTTTCCATTACTACCAGTAACACCAATAATAGTAATATTTTTTGGAAGCAAATTATATGCCATTTCAATTTCATTTATAACAGGGATTGATAATGACTTTGCCATTACTATTAAAGGATGATTATCTTTAATTCCAGGATTCTTAATAACATAATCAAAAGATTCATCAATTAAAGGATAATCCCCTATTATAACATCAACACCTTTTTTTCTAAGCTCTTCAACATGAGATATATCTTGAGGTTTGCTATCATTTAAAACAATAATATTATTCATGCCAGATAATAATTTAGCAGCTTCATACCCACTTCTAGCCATCCCCAATATAAATATTTTTTTATTTGTAAACATTATTATTCCTCCATTTAAATTATACTACATTTTATTAATATATAAATAAAAAAACAAAATTTAATTTAATATTATACATTTTAAATTATAAATTATAAAAATATTTGTAAGAATGCAAAAATATGGTATACTATATTAAGTATAGGAGTGGTTTTCATGGCTATTGTTGAATTAAGTAGAAAAGATTTTGATGATTATGCGATTAAACATCCATATAGAAGTTTTTATCAAACATCTCAATATGGTAGCTTAATGGCTAAACATGGATATAATCCTTTATATGTAGGCCTAGAAGAAGGTGGTGAGCTAAGAGGAGCAGCACTAATCCTTGTAAAAACAAAATTATCAATGTTCAAAATCGGATATTCTCCAAGAGGTTTTTTAATAGATTTTAATGATTATCAATTAGTTGAAGACTTTACCTATTCTTTAAAGGAGTTCTTAAATAAAAAAGGAATTATTTCAATAAAAATAGATCCACATATTACACATTTAGAAAGAAACAAAGACGGAAAACCAATTGAATCAAAGCAAAAAGGAGTAAATATATCTGAATCATTAAAAAGAATCGGATATGAACATAATGGATTTAATTTATATTTTGAAAATTTAAAACCAAGATGGAATATGGTTTTAAAAACAGAAAAAAATCCTATAGAGATATTTAATAGTTTTGAAAAACAAACTAGAACTAAAATAAGAAATAGTCTAAGAAAAGGTGTAGAAATTTATAAAGGAAATAAAGATAATTTAAAAATGTTTTATCAAATGATTAATAAAAAACATTACAGAAAATATGATTACTATTTGGATATGTACGAAATATTTACAAAGTTTGATATGTTTGATGTATATTTTGCTAGAATAAATACAGAAACATTTTTAAAAAATAGTAGATTATTATACGAACATGAAATAAAACGAAATACAAATTTATCAAATCAGCTTCAGAAGAAAATTAAAAATCAAAAAACTAAAAATAAACTTACAAATAAAAAAATGGATTCAGATAAATTACTAAACTCTTATAAAAATGATATTTTATTTGGAACCAAATTATATAGAGATAGTAAATATATAATTATTGCTTGTAATGCTGTTATAAAATATGGTAATGAATTATTTTTCTTAATTGATGGAATAAATTATAAATTCAAAAATTTTAATGCAAATCATTTAATGAAATGGAAAATAATAGAAGAATACAGAAAAAAAGGATATACAAAATTTCATTTTAATGGTATAACTGGAGATTTTACTAAAAAGAATAAATATAATGGTTTATTCACATTTAAAAAAGGATTTAATGCGAGAGTAACAGAGTATATTGGAGAATATACGTTTATAGTTAATAAAGCCAAATATGGACTATACAAATTTTTAGAACCATTAATCAACATTACATCGGGTGAAAAAAAAGATTAAAACATATTTAAAATATGTTTTTTTTGTTTAAAAAAAGATGAGATATTATCTCATCTTTTATATTATTCAATTACTTTACTTACTATACCTGAACCAACTGTTCTACCACCTTCACGAATAGAGAACTTAGTTCCATTTTCGATTGCGATAGGGTGAATTAATTCTACAGTCATTCTTGTATTATCTCCTGGCATAACCATTTCAGTTCCAGCAGGTAATTCAATTACACCTGTAACATCAGTTGTTCTAAAATAGAATTGTGGTCTGTAATTTGAGAAGAATGGAGTATGACGTCCGCCTTCTTCTTTACTTAAAACATAAACTTCTGCTTCAAATTTAGTATGTGGAGTAACTGTTCCTGGTTTAGCAAGAACTTGACCACGTTCAACCTCATCACGAGTAATACCACGTAATAATACACCTGCATTATCACCAGCTTGAGCAAAGTCTAATTGTTTACGGAACATTTCAATTCCAGTAACAGTTGTTTTTTTAGTATCTTTAATACCAACTATTTCAACTTCTTCATTTAATTTTAATACACCACGTTCAACACGTCCTGTAACAACAGTACCACGTCCTGTTATTGTAAACACATCTTCAATAGACATTAAGAATGGTTTATCAGTATCTCTTGCTGGAGTTGGAATCCATTCGTCAACAGCATTCATTAAATCAAGAATTTTTTCTTCATATACAGGGTCTCCCTCTAATGCTTTTAAAGCAGATCCACGAATAATAGGAGTATTATCTCCATCAAATTCGTATGAATTTAATAATTCTCTAACTTCCATTTCAACTAAATCAAGTAATTCTTCATCATCAACCATATCACATTTATTTAAGAATACTACCATTCTTGGAACACCAACTTGACGAGCAAGTAATATATGTTCTTTTGTTTGAGCCATTGGTCCATCTGTTGCAGCTATAACTAATATAGCTCCATCCATTTGTGCAGCACCTGTAATCATGTTTTTAACATAATCAGCATGTCCTGGGCAGTCAACGTGAGCATAATGTCTCTTATCTGTTTCATATTCGATATGAGCAGTATTTATTGTAATTCCACGCGCTCTTTCCTCAGGTGCTTTATCAATATTTTCATAATCTTGGAATTCAGCATATCCTTTTTTAGATAATACCTTACTAATTGCGGCAGTTAATGTAGTTTTACCATGATCAACGTGTCCAATTGTTCCAACATTAACATGTTCTTTTGAACGATTAAATTTTTCTTTTGCCATTTTAATTTCCTCCTAATTTTTTTTACTATTATATTTTACCTAATACTTTAAAATTTATCAAGTACTTTAGATATTATTTTATAAATACTTACATTATAATATGCTTATTTAGCACCATTTTTTTTAATAATTTCTTCTGCAATATTTTTTGGTACTTCTTCATAATGATCAGGTAACATTTGGAATGTAGCTCTACCTTGAGAATTACTTCTCAAACTTGTAGCATAACCAAACATTTCAGCTAATGGAACAAGTGCAGTTAATCTTATTGCATTTCCAATAGATTCTTGTCCACATGGTCTTCCTCTTCTTGAAGTTAAATCTCCCATTATATTTCCAAAATATTCCTCTGGAGTAACAACATCAACCTTCATTATAGGTTCTAATAAAACAGGTTTACATTTACTTTTAGCTTCCTTTAATGCCAAACTAGCTGCAACCTTATATGCCATTTCAGATGAGTCAACATCATGATATGAACCATCAAATAATGTTGCCTTAACATCAACCATAGGATATCCAGCTAATATACCTCCAGCCATTGCTTCTTGGATTCCTTTATCTGTAACAGGAATATATTCACGAGGAACAACACCACCAACAATTGCATCAACGAACTCATATCCTTTTTCAGGATTTGGTTCAAATTTTATCCAAACATGACCATATTGTCCGCGGCCACCAGATTGTTTAATATATTTACCTTCGCAATCAGCAGCTTGAGTTAATGTTTCACGATAAGCAACTTGTGGTTTACCAACAGTAGCTTCAACACCGAATTCTCTTTTCATTCTATCAACAAGAACATCTAGGTGTAATTCACCCATACCAGATATAACAGTTTGTCCTGTTTCATGATCAGTTCTTTGTTTAAATGTAGGATCCTCTTCAGCAAGTTTTGTTAAAGCAATACCCATCTTTTCTTGGTCAGCTTTAGATTTTGGTTCAATAGCAATTGTAATAACAGGTTCAGGGAATTCCATTGGATCTAATATAACTGGTTTGTGTTCATCACATAATGTTTCACCTGTAGTTGTATTTTTTAACCCTACAGCAGCAGCAATATCTCCAGCATAAACTTCACTTATTTCAGTTCTGTTATTAGCATGCATTAATAAAATTCTACCAATTCTTTCCTTAACATTTTTATTAGAATTTAATACGTATGAACCACTTTTTAATGTTCCAGAATAAACCCTAAAAAATGATAATCTTCCAACAAATGGATCAGTCATTATTTTAAATGCTAAAGCAGCAAATGGTTCAGAATCAGATGGTTTTCTTTCAGTTTCCTCACCATCCATAGTTTGACATTTAAATGCAGCTACATCTGCTGGTGAAGGTAAATAATCAATAACACCATCTAATGCTAATTTTACACCCATGTTACTTAATGCAGAACCACAAAATACTGGGAAAAACTTAACAGAAAGTACTCCTGTACGAATTGCCTTTTTCAAAGCTTCAACAGTTATTTCTTTACCCTCTAAATAATCCTCCATTAACTTATCATCAAATTCAGAAACACATTCAATTAAATCATTTCTCATTTTTTCAGTCTTTGATTTTAAATCATCTGGAATCTCAATTTCAGTATAGTTTTCATCAGCATTTCCATCATAATGATAAGCTTTCATTGTAACTAAATCAACTACTCCATTAAATTCATTTTCAGCACCAATTGGACACTGAACAGGAGCAGCATTAGCACCTAACCTTTCATGAACACTTTCAACACTTTTAAAGAAATCTGCACCTAATTTATCCATTTTATTAACAAAAATCATTCTAGGTACATCCATACTAGTAGCTTGTCTCCAAACATTTTCTGTTTGAGGTTCTACTCCAGCATTAGCATCTAATAATGCAATTGCTCCATCTAATACTCTTAAACTTCTAGTAACTTCAATTGTAAAATCAACGTGTCCCGGAGTATCAATTAAATTAATTCTATTACCTTTCCAAAATGCAGTTGTTGCAGCAGATGTTATAGTAATACCACGTTCTTTTTCTTGTTCCATCCAGTCCATTTGTGATTCACCATCATGTGTTTCACCAATTTTATGGATTTTCCCTGTGTGATATAACACACGTTCTGAAAAAGTTGTTTTACCAGCATCAATATGAGCCATAATTCCAATATTACGAGTATGCTCTAATGAATATTCACGTGCCATAAACTACTCCCTTCTACCAACGATAATGTGCAAATGCTTTATTAGCTTCTGCCATTCTATGTGTATCTTCTTTTTTCTTAACAGCACCACCAGTATTGTTTGATGCATCAATTAATTCATTTGCCAATTTTTCAGCCATTGACTTTCCACCTCTTGTATTAGCAGCATTATTTAACCAACGAAGTGCTAAAGATTGTGCTCTATCAGCACTAACTTCCATTGGAACTTGATAGTTAGCTCCTCCAACACGTCTTGCTTTAACTTCTAAAGCTGGTTTAATATTTTCTAATGCCTTCATAAATAATTCATTAGGATCAGAATTAGTCTTTTCCTTAATTATATCAAAAGCATCATATACAATTGTCTCTGCTTTTCCTCTTTTACCATCAACCATAATTTGATTAATTAATTTAGTAACAACCTTGGAATGATAAATTGGATCTGCTAAAACATCTCTTTTTACAGCTCTTCTTTTACGCATTATTTATCTCCTCCTTAATTATTTTTTCTTTGGTTTCTTAGCACCATATTTAGAACGACCTTGTTGTCTATTTTGAACACCAGCAGTATCCAATGTACCACGAATAATATGATAACGTACACCAATTAAATCTGGAACACGTCCACCACGTATTAAAACAACACTATGTTCTTGTAAATTATGTCCTTCACCAGGTATATAACAAGTTACCTCCATACCATTAGATAATCTAACCCTTGCATATTTACGTAATGCAGAGTTTGGTTTCTTAGGTGTAGTAGTACCAACACGAGTACATACTCCTCTTTTTTGAGGCGCATTTTGTTTAGTTTGTTTTCTTTGAATAGTATTCAAACCAATACCCAAAACAGGAGAATTACTTTTTCTTGTTTTCTTACCTCTACCTTTTCTAACAATTTGATTAATTGTTGGCATATTTTTGCTCCTTTCTCAACACACATCCAAGTGTATCATATTGTATTTAAATATATGTTAAAACACATGTTTTAACAAACATTCATAATATAACACTTATTAAATAAACTGTCAATATTAAAAAAAACTTTTTACAAAATAATTACTTAACTTTTTTATGTGTCCACATTCCATTCCTAACTTTCCACCCTTTAAATAATTTTTTTTTTCCTTGTCTAAGATTGAAATCCAAAATAGTTTTAAAATTAGAATACGATTCATGATCACCATAAATAGCTAATAGCTCGATAAGTTTATTATTTAAATAAATACTATATTTATTATCATCCTTATCAGAAACTATATATGAATTAATATCATTAAAAACAAAATCACTTTTAGTTGCATCAGAATCATTATTAAAAATAATATCACAAATATTAAATCCCAAAACATGAAGTTCAATCTTAAATTCATCATATGAAATTTCATTATTACTAAATTCTTTTAAAAGCATTCCAATCATAACAAGTTTAATTTTATCAATTTCAAACATATCATGAATTTTATTCTTATCTATATAAGAATTATTAAAATTATTTTTAAAAATATTTAATATTTTCATAATTCCTCCAAAAATATTCCATCAAATAGAATACACATTATTTAAAAAAAAGTCAAATAAAAAATAATTATACTTGCTTTATAAAAATAAATAAATTAATAAATTTATTAAATTACCAATTATTAAATAAAATTAACATTATTATTAAAAGTTAGTAATTTTATTATATAATTATTATAATTTAAATGTTATAATTTATTTGGTGATATTATGTTTAAATATTCTTTAGATAATAAAAGATATTATACACTAAACTATTACAATAAAATGAAATATAACTCTAAAGTTTTCAAAATAAGTCTTAATACAGGTTTTGGATGTCCAAATAAAAAAAATGGTAAAGGATGTATATATTGTTATAATGGAAGTGGGCATTACAAAGGGATTGATTTGCTTACTCAATTTGAAATAGTTAAAAATATAATGGAAAAAAAATGGCCAAATAGTAAATATATCGGCTATTTTCAAGCAGACACAAACACATATGCACCAGTTAGTATTTTAAAAGAAAAATATGAAAGTATTTTAAATTTAGAAAATGTAATTGGTTTAAATATCGCAACAAGGTGTAACGCTCTTCCAAATGATGTTTTAGATTATTTAGAAGAATTAAACAAAAAAACTAATTTAGTAATTGAATTAGGTCTTCAAACTATACATGAAAAAACATCAACATTAATAAATAGAGGTCATACTTTAAAACAATTTGAAGATGCAGTTAAAAATCTTAGAAAAAGAAATATTGATATTGTTGTTCATATTATAAATGGTCTTCCATATGAAACAAAAGAAATGATGATAGAAACCGTTAAATATCTTTCTAATTTAGATATTCAAGGTATAAAAATACATATGCTCTATATTATAAAAGGTACAGAATTAGAAAAATTATATAATGAAAATAAATTTCATGTATTAACCAAAGAAGAATATGTAAATATAGTATGTGATCAACTTGAATATTTAAGAGACAATATTGTTATAAATAGAATAACAGGCGATCCAGATAAAGATTTAGTTGTCGAACCTAAATGGTTAATAAAAAAATTTGGAGTTTTAAATGAAATTGATAAAGAACTTGCAAAAAGAAATTCTTATCAAGGTATTAAATATAAAAAAAGTACTGATTAATCAGTACTTTTTTTTGTTTTCTTTTTTTCTTTTTCTGTTGAATCAATATTTTCAGAAATCTCTCCAGATTCATCTTCAACAGGCATTTTACCATTTTCAACAAGGTAATCAATTTGTTCTTTAGTTAATGTCTCATATTTCAATAAAGAACTTGCAATTAATTCTAATAAATCTCTATTTTCACTTATTATTTTTTTAGCATTTTCATAGCACTCATTTATTATTTTTCTCATTTCAATATCAATTTCATGAGCTACCTCATTTGAAAAGTTTTTAGTTTTATTATAATCTCTACCTAGAAAAACGCCACCATCTTGTTGTTCAAATTGTATAGGCCCTAAATCACTCATTCCATATTCAGTAACCATTGCTCTTGCTATCTTAGTAGCTTTTTCAAAATCATTATGTGCCCCCGTAGACACTTCATTATAAACGATTTCCTCAGCAACTCTACCGCCAAGTAAACCTGTAATTCTTTCAAGCAACTCTTTCTTTGTTGAAGTATAAGTTTCTTCCCTAGGAAGCATCATTGCATATCCTCCAGCATACCCTCTTGGAATTATAGTAACCTTCTGTACATCATTTGCATCATCTAGTTTTATTCCAAGAACAACATGTCCAGCTTCATGATGTGCAACCATTTCCTTTTCTTTATCAGTATATTTTTTACTTTTTTTAGCTGGTCCCATTAAAACTCTATCAGTTGCTTCATCGATTTCTGCCATTGAAATTTCTTTTTTATCTCTTCTTACAGCAAGCAATGCCGCTTCATTTAATAAATTTTCCAAATCTGCTCCACTAAATCCCACTGTTCTTTTAGCAATATTAGATAATTTTACTGATGGTGCAAATATTTTATTTTTTGCGTGCACATTTAAGATTTCTTCTCTTCCTTTAACATCAGGTAAATTAACAGTAACTTGTCTATCAAATCTTCCTGGTCTTAATAAAGCTGGATCCAATACATCTGGCCTATTAGTAGCTGCAATAATTATGATACCCTCATTAGCTCCAAATCCATCCATTTCAGTAAGTAATTGATTTAAAGTCTGTTCTCTCTCATCATGGCCACCACCAAGTCCAGTACCTCTTTGTCTACCAACAGCATCTATCTCGTCAATAAAAACAAGACAAGGAGCATTTTGTTTAGCTTGTTTAAACATATCTCTAACACGAGATGCACCAATACCAACAAATAACTCTACAAAATCTGAACCACTTATAAAATAAAATGGTACATTAGCTTCACCAGCAACAGCTTTAGCAAGCAAGGTTTTTCCAGTTCCAGGAGGCCCTACTAAAAGAACACCTTTAGGTATTCTTGCACCTAATTTTTGAAATTTCTTAGGATTCTTTAAAAAATCAATTAATTCAGCTACTTCTTCTTTTTCTTCAGATAAACCTGCAACATTTTTAAATGTTACCTTTCCATTATCCTCACTTAATTTTGCTCTACTTTTCCCAAAATCCAACGACTTATTACTACTTCCCATTTGACGAGTAAAAATAAAGAAAGCAAAACCAACTAAAAGCATTATAGGAAGTACATTTACAAGAAAATCGAAGAAAAATCCAGAAGCAGGATCACTTTGTGCCTCAAATTTAAATTCTTTTGCATCTTTTGCTTCCATTATTCTTTTTAAAACAGTTTCAGAAAGTGGCAATTTTGCATAAAAACTTTCATTTTCCTCGTATCCTTCCAATTTACCAGTTACTTCATATACATATCCCTCAGCTCTAGGTACAATTGTAAGTTCAGTAATCTTTTTATCATTTAAATTTTTTTCAAATTCATCATATGATAAAACATTTATTTTATTACCAAATATATCACTTGAAAAAATAACAAACAAAGCTGCAAATAACAATAACATATATGGTACTAAATTCTTTTTAATTTCATTCTTTTTCATTTTTCCTCCTCAATACATTCGTACTTGATTATTATATCATATTTATTATTTTTTTTCTTACAATATTTTGATTTTTTTACACCTGGGATCCAAATTATATTATCTTTTGAATCAACTAAAAGTGGCCACTGATTTCTTTTTGATATATCAACTTTTTCATTTATAAAAACTTCTTTTATTTTTTTACTACCATTTAGCCCTAATACATAAATTTTATCTCCATTTTTCCTATTACGAATAAAAAGTGGCATACATATTTCTTTTGAATCGAGTCTACATACATAATTTGAATCAGACTCTTCCTCATTCAAAAAAGAAAATTTAAATAAATTATTAGAAAAATTATTACTCAATTCAAATTTATAATCATTATGATTTTTTATTTCATACATAAATATTAATTTATTATAACTTTTTTTTACATTAATATTTTTAGGTAATACTATAAAATCATTTTTCCCTTTAGAATAAATTAAATTTAATATAAAATCAACATGCTTATCAAATATTAAATCAATATCATTATCATATATATTATTTAAAATTAATTTTAAAATATTTTTTTGAATAAGTTTATCAATTTTTTTAAACATTTTTATATTAAGTTCATTATTAATATATACTTTTTTTAAATATTTATTTGCTATTTTATTTACATAATTATCATATTCTTTTAACATTAAACTAAATTTTAAAAATTTTTTATGAACATTAGAATCTTCTTTTTTTAAAAAAGGCAATACATTATGTCTAAATCTATTTCTAGTATACAATTCATTAAAATTACTAGAATCTATCACATAAGGAATTTTATTTGACCTCAAATAATTATATAAATCCTCTTTACTAAAATATATTAAAGGTCTTATAATTTTATAAAATTTTTTATTAGATACTATTGAGAAACCAGAATATCCACTTAATGATGAACCTCTTACTATTCTCATCATCATAGTTTCTATTAAATCATCCCCATGATGAGCTGTAAAAAGTAATTTACAATTATATTTTTTTAAAATATCTTCAAAAAATTCATATCTATATTTTCTTCCTTTTTCTTCAGTAAAAGTACCATCATAATTTTCTATTTTATAATATTCAAATATGACATTATGTCGCAAACAATATTCTTTTATAAATTTGTATTCCTCATTACTTTCTTTTCTTAAATTATGATTTACATGAGCACAAATTATATTAATAGGAATTATATTTCTATATTTAACAAATAAATCAAGTAGAACCATTGAATCAGGTCCACCAGAAATTGCTAATACAACATTATCAACTTTATTTAAATATTCATTTAATATTCTAAACGAAAGCTCCATTAAATCACCTTCTAGGAAACTATTTTAACATTTTAAAATTATAATTACAAGAAAAAAAGCTTAATGTTTAATCACTAATCTTTTTGTTTTAATAAAATCATTTTTTTTAACTTCGTCTTCTGTAAATAATTTTTCTTTTGGAGTTATATATTGAATATTTCCTTTTTCATCACAATATATATCTATTACATAATATCCCATTATATTTGAAATATCTTTTTTTTGCATAAATTGCGATTGATAGCACAAACAAGGGACGAGAACTCCATGTACATTTCTATAATTTAAATAATATGATTTATGGTAGTGCCCTTCTAATAACAATTTTGCTTTCATTTTTGAAGGCATATTATCAATAGTATTTTGTATACTTCTTGATCTGTATTTTGACACTCCACCACCAGGATGTCTTAACCTTATTTTTACTTTATGATTAAATACATCTGCCACATCCTGTCCTTCATATATCATATCTTTTCTATTTTTTTGAATTATTTCCCCTAATATAGCACCACCATTTATCTTATGTGTTTCATCATGACTTCCTTGTATAAAATGTGTCTTAATACCTTCAACATATGGATACATATCTATAACGTAATCGGATTGTTCTTTTACTCCATGCATAAACCTTGAATATAACTGAGATTTCCTTCTTTCAGCATAATCTCCATCTACAACATCACCACAATGATATACAGTATCAATTTCATTTTCATAAAAAAATCTATATGCAGTATTTAACATATGCAACTGTTGTTCTTTAGAACATAAATGTGTATCAGAAACAACTCCAATCGTAAATTTAGTACATTCATAAATACTTGGCTTAATTTTTTTATTTGAATAATAATTATTTTTCTTTTCCTTTGAAATTATTATTTCATCATTTATTTCTTTTACCTCAAAACTATAACCAAAATATTTAAATATTTCTAAAAGACCAAAAACTTCATCAATTGAAATACCAAAAATTTTTGATATTTCTAATACAGTAGCTTCTTTAGGGAAAACTTTATATAATTTTTTTATTTCATTTTCATTTGGAATTTTATCTATTTTTAGATTCATTTTTTTTACCCCCTATTTTTAATACTTTACAATGCTCATAATCATCAATGTCAGTTTGATAAAAAGGAGCATATGTTGCATATTTATTTCTAAATTTTCCATCTTTTGTTAAATTAACATTTAATATAATAAATCCAACATTATGTGGAACAGCATTACTTCTTATTCGTGGTGTAGTTGCAACCATACTAGGAACTGAAATTTCTGACATTTCTCTTTCTGTTATTTGTTGGTCTACTAATATATGTCCATCTAAAACAATATCTACTTTTTCTTCACTTCTCATTGAATACAAAAAATCTTGAGGTTTTAAAGAAATAGTTTTAGCTCTATCAAAAGCACCTATTTTTAGATGTTGAGCTAAAATTTTCATTTTCCTTACATTTAAAGTACATCTCATGTTACCAAGATATATCATATCATCTCTCTCGTCAGATATAGCTCTTCCTATATCCACACCATTCTTAATTGTATGAGTTAAATCCTGATCTCCAGTTATAAAATAAGTAGTAATACCTTCAATATATGGATAATTATTTACAATATATGAAATTTGATCTTTAGTTGTATCTTTAAATAATGTAGAATAATATAAACTTTTAACCGAATATAAACCTTCAGAAATATCTCTCAAGTGAATTACCTTGTTAATACCTAATTTATTAGCCATTTGATATGCAAAATTAACTTTTGATAATTGTTGATATTTACTTCCAAATCTAGTATCCGATAATAATAATGCATCAAAATGATTGTCATCATTAATATCGATGGTATAAATATTATCTCCATTTAAATTTCTTTCATCTAAATTTATTACATAAGCATCATCTTCAACACCATACATAATAATATTAATACCCATTGATCTTAATTTAGAAATAATTGAAGTAAATTCTAAAATAGAAATATTAAATTTAGCGCAAACATCTTTACACGCTCTTTCCTTTCTTATATATTCTTTAAATTTTTTTAAATCCAAATTATCTATTGCCATATTTCCTCCGTAATAATACCTTACATATAAAATATTATCACAAATAAATAACATTAACAATAAAACAAAAAAATAAAAGCAAAATATTTTTGCTTTTATTCACTAAATTTTTCTTCTAAAACATCTAATGGTTCATCATCAGAAAAATCTGATTCTAAATCAAAAGATACATCGGAATATTTTTTTGCACCTGTACCTGCAGGAATTAATTTACCAATTATTACATTTTCTTTTAATCCTTGTAACTTATCCACTTTTCCTTTTATTGCAGCATCAGTTAAAATTCTAGTTGTTTCTTGGAATGAAGCAGCACTTAAGAATGAATCAGTTTCTAGTGATGCTTTAGTTATTCCTAATAAAACAGGTCTACCTGTTGCAGGTGTTTTACCATTTAATATTAATTCTTTATTTGTTTCAGTAAACTTAGATAATGAAACCAATGTTCCTAATAATAAATTTGAATCTCCTTCATCTACAATACGGATTCTTGAAATCATTCTTCTTGCAATAATTTCAATATGTTTATCAGAAATTCCAACACCTTGAGAACAATATACTTTTTGAACTTCTTTTAAAATATATTTTTGAACAGTTATAGGATCTGTTACAGCAAGTAACTCTTTTGGATTAATATTACCAGTTGTTAAAGGATCTCCTGGTTTTACCATATCTCCAATTTCAACCTGTAATTTAGCTCCATAATTTGTAACATGCTCTTTTGTATCAGCATCATTAACAATAGTAATTTTAAACTTACCATTTACGCTTTCAATATTAGTTACCTTTCCGTAAATTTCAGCAATTGTTGCCTTTCCTTTAGGATTTCTTGATTCAAATAATTCTTGAACACGAGGAAGACCTTGAGTAATGTCATCTCCTCCAGCAACACCACCAGTATGGAAAGTACGCATTGTTAATTGAGTACCAGGTTCACCTATTGACTGTGCAGCCATTATACCAACTGCTTCACCAATTTCAACCATATTCCCTGTTGCAAGATTTCTACCATAACATTTTTTACATACACCATTTGCAGATTTACATGAAAGTAAGCTTCTAATTTCAACACTTGTAACACCAGCACTAACAATTTTATCAGCAAGTTGTTCAGTTATATATTCATTTCTATCAGCAATTAATTCACCTGTTGTAGGATTAACTACTTTTTTATTAGTAAATCTACCTAAAATTCTATCATATAATGATTCTATAACAGTACCTGCTTTTTCATCTTTTATATCCTCAACAACTACACCTTGCATAGTACCACAATCTTCTTCTTTAACAATGACATCTTGTGCAACATCAACTAATCTTCTAGTTAAATATCCAGATTCAGCAGTTTTTAATGCAGTATCAGCACTACCTTTACGAGCTCCATGTGTAGACAAGAAGAACTCAGAAACGGACAAACCTTCAAAGAAACATGATGTTATAGGAATTTCAACAGATTCTCCATTAGGTTTTGCCATAAGCCCTCTCATACCAGCTAATTGAGTGAAGTTATTTAAATTACCACGAGCTTTAGACTTCATCATTATAAATATAGGATTATCTTCATATTCTTTTGAATACTTTTCTAATTCTTTTTGAACTTCAAGTTTTGCATTATTCCAAACTTCAATAACTTTCTTAAACCTTTCTTCTTCAGTAACTAATCCTCTTCTAAATTGTTTATTAATTTTTTCAACAGCTTCATTACCTCTACTTAAAATTTCAGCTTTATTTTTACTAGTTACAATATCACTTACAGCAATAGTAATTCCAGCTTTAGTTGAATATTTAAAACCTAAATCTTTAAGTTTATCAAGGAATATAGATGTGTCAGTAGTCTTATATCTTTTAAATACCTGAGCTATAACACTTTCTAAATCACCTTTAGCAAAAGGTTTACTAAGAGGCATACTTGCAATTTTTTCCTTTATATTTTCACCTTTATCTATGAAAAATTTAGAAGGAATAATTCTTTCAATATTTTCACTTGTTGCCTCGTTTACATATTGGAAAGTATCCGGCAATATTTCATTAAATTTAATTTTACCTACAGTTGTAACTAAATACTTATCTGTTAAATAATCTGGAAAAATTTTATATTTAAATGATTTTACAGGTATTACAATTCTAGTATGTAAAGTGATTTCATTTCTTTCATAAGCCATTAAAGCTTCATTAACATCTTTAAATACTCTACCTTCGTATTTTTCGCCAGCTTTTTCAATTGTTAAATAATAATTACCTAAAATCATATCCTGAGTAGGAGTAACAATAGGTTTTCCATCTTTAGGAGATAATATATTATTTGCACCTAACATCAAGATTCTCGCTTCTGCTTGTGCTTCCTCAGATAAAGGAACATGTACCGCCATCTGGTCTCCGTCAAAATCAGCATTAAATGCAGTAGTAACCAAAGGATGCAATCTAATTGCTCTTCCATCAACTAATTTTGGTTCAAAAGCTTGAATTCCTAATCTATGAAGAGTTGGAGCACGATTTAATAATACAGGATGTTCCTTTATAACCTCTTCAACTATATCCCATACTCTTTCATCCTTGTTTTCAATCATCTTTTTAGCACTTTTAATATTATGTGCTATATCTCTATCAACTAAAACATTTATTACATGAGGTTTAAATAATTCCAAAGCCATTTCTTTTGGTAAACCACATTGATACATCTTTAAATCTGGTCCAACTACAATAACAGAACGTCCAGAATAATCAACACGTTTTCCAAGTAGATTTTGTCTAAATCTACCTTGTTTTCCTTTTAAAATACTACTTAAAGATTTTAATGGTCTATTAGAAGCACCAGTTACACTTCTTCCTCTTCTACCATTATCAAAAAGGGCATCAACAGCTTCTTGTAACATACGTTTTTCATTTCTAACAATAATAGATGGAGCATTTAATTCTAATAATTTTTTTAAACGATTATTACGATTTATTACTCTTCTATATAAATCATTTAAATCAGATGTAGCAAATCTACCACCATCTATTTGTATCATTGGTCTAATTTCAGGAGGTATAACAGGTAAAGCAGTTAGAATCATCCATTCAGGTTTATTACCTGATTTAGCAAAAGAATCTAAAACCTCTAATCTCTTAACAAGTCTAGTTCTTTTTTGACCAACAGAATTTTTTAATTCCTTATTTAATTCATCTAATTCTTTTTGTACGTCAACTTCCTGAAGTAATTTTCTAATTGCCTCAGCACCCATTCCAACTTCAAAACCATCACCATATTTTTCATAAAAAGAGTGATATTCTTTATCAGATAATGTTTGCTTTTTTTGAAGAGGTGTAATACCTGGATCTAAAACAACATATGATACAAAGTAAAGAACTTCCTCAAGATCTCTTGGAGACATATCAAGAACAAGCCCCATTCTAGAAGGTGTTCCTTTAAAAAACCATATATGTGATACAGGAGCAGCTAATTCAATGTGTCCCATACGTTCACGTCTTACACTTGATTTTGTTACTTCTACTCCACATCTATCACAAATAATTCCTTTATATCTTAATCTTTTATATTTACCACAAGAACACTCATAATCCTTAGTAGGTCCAAAAATTTTCTCGCAGAATAAACCATCTCTTTCTGGTTTAAGTGTACGATAATTTATTGTTTCTGCTTTTTTAACTTCACCATATGACCAAGAACGAATCTTCTCTGGAGAAGCTATAGCAATTTTTATTCCTTCAAATCTATTAGCATCCATTATTCTTCACCCCCATCATAATCTTCTTCCTCATCATCTTCAAATTTATCATCAAAATCAGGTTCAAAATCTTCAATATCATTAGAATTATCTTCACTCTCTTTTACTTCATCTTTTATTTCATCGATAGACAAAATAACATTATCTTTTGACTCTTCT
Organism: uncultured Bacilli bacterium; assembly: GCA_944329255.1. GTDB lineage: Bacteria > Bacillota_I > Bacilli_A > RF39 > UBA660 > CAG-1193. The sequence goes on along the minus strand of CALVIA010000002.1, from coordinate 3,548 downwards.
TCTTCTAAATCCTTTAATTCAACTTCTTCATTATTTTCATTAATCATTGAAACATCTAATCCTAAAGCTTGGAATTCTTTAACTAAAACTCTAAATGACTCTGGAACTCCAGCTTGATGTATCATATTTCCTTTAACTAATGCTTCATAAACTTTTACTCTTCCAACAACATCGTCAGATTTAATAGTCAATATTTCTTGTAAAATATTTGCAGCACCATATGCATATAAAGCCCAAACTTCCATTTCACCAAATCTTTGTCCACCAAACTGAGCTTTACCACCAAGAGGCTGTTGAGTAACCATAGAATATGGTCCTGTACTTCTGGCATGAATTTTATCATCAACCATGTGATATAACTTAATCATATACATTACACCAACACTTATTCTATTATCAAAAGGTTCACCTGTTCTACCATCATACAACACAGTTTTACCATCTTCATCCATACCTGCTTCTTTCATTAAATCTTTTATATCATCAATAGTAGCTCCATCGAATACAGGAGTAGCAGTATGAATTCCTAATTTCTTAGCAGCCATACCCAAATGTAATTCCAAAATTTGTCCTATATTCATACGAGAAGGAACACCTTGTGGATTTAACATTATGTCAACAGGAGTACCATCTGGCATATATGGCATATCTTCCTGTGGTAATATTAATGAAACAACACCTTTATTTCCATGTCTACCTGACATCTTGTCACCAACAGATATTTTTCTTTTTTGAATTATTGATACTCTAACAACCATGTTTACACCACTTGATAATTCGTCACTATCTTTTTTAGTTGTTACTTTAACTTCATGAACAATACCACCTTCACCATGTTCAACTCTTAAAGAAGTATCTCTTACTTCACGAGTCTTTTCACCAAAAATAGCATGTAATAATTTTTCTTCAGAAGTTAATTCAACCATACCTTTAGGTGTAACTTTACCAACTAAAATATCTCCTTCTTTAACTAAAGTACCAACTTTTACAATACCTCTTGAGTCAAGATTTTTTCTTGATTCCTCACTTACATTTGGAATATCGCGAGTTATTTCTTCAGGACCTAATTTGGTATCTCTACATTGAATTTCATAATTTTCAATTTTTAATGATGTATAAGCATCATCCTTAACAATTCTTTCGTTTAAAATAACAGCATCTTCATAATTATATCCTTGGAAAGTCATAAATGCAACGACCATATTTTTACCTAAAGCAAGTTCACCTTGATTTGTACTTGGACCATCTGCAATAACTTGTCCCATCTTAACAATGTCACCTTTTCTGACAATTGGTCTTTGATGATAAGATGTTGCACTATTTGATCTTTCAAAATTCATTAACGTATAAACATCTTTACCTAAAGCATTTTTTACAATTATTTTTCTAGAATCTACATATTCAACAACCCCATCTGCTTTAGCAACCACTACAACACCACTATCTTTTGCTGCAATGCATTCAACACCTGTAGCAACAAAAGGTGCTTCTGTTTTTAATAAAGGCAATGCTTGACGTTGCATATTTGCACCCATAAGAGCACGTGTAGCATCATCGTGATCCAAAAATGGAATACACGCTGTTGTAATAGAAACAATTTGCTGTGGAGAAACGTCTATATAATCTACTTGTTCTTTTTTTACAATTATATTTTCTCCTCTATAACGAGCTATAACATTTTCATCAATTATTTCATCTTTAGAATCATTTAATTTAACTGTTGCCTGACTTATAATGTAATCAGATTCTTCATCTGCTGTTAAATAATCTATTTGATCAGTTAATTTACAATTTTTTACTCTTCTATATGGAGTCATAATGAATCCAAAATCATTGATTTTAGCATAACTTGCTAAAGATGTAATAAGTCCTATATTTTGTCCTTCAGGTGACTCAATTGGACAAATTCTACCATAGTGAGATACATTAACGTCACGAACTTCCATTCCAGCTCTATCTCTTGACAAACCACCAGGACCTAATGCAGACAAACGTCTTTTATTAGTCAATTCAGAAATTGGATTAATTTGATCCATAAATTGTGATAATTGTGATGAACCAAATAACTCTTTAATAACAGCTGTTAAAGGTCTTATATTAACTAAAACTTTTGGAGTAACTGTTGCTAAATCAACGGTACTCATTTTATCTCTTATAATTCTTTCCATTCTTGCAAGACCAATTCTAAATTGATTTTGTAACAATTCTCCAACTTGTCTTACACGTCTATTTGCTAAATGATCTATTTCATCAAGATATCCAATTCCATCTAATAAATTCAAATAATAAGAAACAGATGCATAAACATCAGAAATAGTTAATCTCTTTTTATCTATATCTTGATCATTTCCAATTATGGTAACAATTTTTCCTTCTTCAATAGGTGAATAAACTTTAACAAGCTGAACATAATCAAAACTATCTAATTCTTCATTAATTAAAACTTTTTTCTTATTATATCCATCAGCAAAAACAGGTTTTAATTTTTCTAGAATTTCTTTAGTTATAACTGTTCCATCCTCAACAATTATTTCATTATTTACTTTTATAGTTTCAGCAATTTTGCAATTAATTAATCTTTCACAAACATCTAATTTTCTATTAAATTTATATCTACCTACTTTTGCTAAATCATACCTAAATTCATCAAAAAATCTTGTAATAAGTTGATTTTTTGCACTATCAAGAGTAGCAGGTTCCCCCGGTCTTAACTTTTCATATATTTCAATTAGTGCTTCATCAGTATTTTTTGTAGAATCCTTGGAAATAGTATTAACAATATAAGGATTTTCTCCAAACAATTCAATAATATCACTATCACTTGATAAACCAAAAGCTCTTAACAATGTAGTAATGGGAACTTTTCTTGTCCTATCAATTCTTACATAAACAACATCTCTAGAGTCAATTTCAAATTCTAACCAAGTTCCTCTAGTTGGTATAATTTGACATGCAAAAATTGATCTACCATTTTTATCTATTTCTTTAGTGAAATAAACACTTGGTGATCTTACTAATTGAGACACTATAACCCTTTCTGCACCATTAACAATAAAAGTTCCACCTTCAGTCATCAAAGGCATGTCTCCAAGAAATATTTCCTGTTCCTTAACTTCTCCTGTTTCATTATTAAAAAGTCTTGCTTGTACTATTAATGGAGAAGCATATGTTAAATTTCTATCCTTACATTCTTTAATAGAATGTCTAGGTGTTTCAAAAACATAATCTCCAAAATCCAAAGAAAGTGTTCCAGAAAAACTTTCTATTGGAAATAAGTCAGATAATACCTCTTTTATTCCTTCTATTCTAAACCATTCATAAGATTTTTTTTGAATTTCAAGTAAATCTTGTAATTCAAGAGAATTTCCTACTTTGGAAAAATCTGCTCTTTCGCGATAAGAGCCAAACTTTCTAAACTTATATGCCATTTTGTCACCCCATACATAAAATTTCAAAGAACTATTTGCTTATTAAAAATAAGAACATAGTACCAATTTAAAATTTTACTATAAAAGCCTTTTAAAGTCAATGGAAATTAAAAAATATTT
>CALVIA010000001.1 GCA_944329255.1 uncultured Bacilli bacterium | reverse complement strand
AAATGAATTAAATAAAAAATCTAACTTTTATAATGATAATTTTTTATATGTAAAATAAATATTTAAAGCAAATGGGGTGTTTGATATGATAAAAAAATTAGGAGTTTTTAAAGACTTTTCCGATAATTCTATAAAAACTGTATTTGATATAGGAAATAATAAAATAATAGAAATGACATTGCTTGATAATAAAAAAAATATTGATGTTGTATGTGTTCCAACACATCATTTTTGTAATCTTGGATGTAAAATGTGTCATTTAACAAATAAAGGTTTAAACAAAGCTATGATTCCAATTAATTCAAAAGATTTTATAAAATGTTTAATTCAAACATTAAGTGTAAATGGAAAAAAGAGAACATCCAAGAAAAAATTACTTATATCTTTTATGGGTGTTGGAGAACCATTATTAAATATAAATTTACTTCTAGATATTTATAAAATGGAAAAATCAATCAGAGATAGATTTCAATATGAAAGTATAGGGTATGCATTAGCAACTATGATGCCCAATAAAAATATTTTAAAGCTTACAGAATTAGTAAATAAACTAAATATTCCATTAAAAATACATTTTTCTATGCATACTCCATTTGATAAAGAAAGATTTGATTTAATTCCAAGTACAAATGTAACAGTTGATGAGGCATTATCATATTTAGGAAATTATAGAAATGTATTACAATCAAACAATATAATAATGAATGAATATATTAAATTGCATAGAACAAATGATCCTGTTGAAATTCATTATACTTTAATAAAAGATGTCAATGATAGTATAAATGAATTAAATAAAATATGTAAATTGCTAAAGAAATATAATATTACAATTAAATTTATAAGATTTAATCCAATTAATGATTTAAAAAGAAGTGATAATGAAGATTTATGGATAAAAGAAATCTTAAAACAAGTTCCAAATCTTAGAATTAAAACATATTCTCCTCCTGGAAAAGAAATAGGTAGTTCGTGTGGAGAATTTACGAAACATTATTATCATCAGGAAATTGAAACAGAAAAAGAAAAAATAGAATTTGAAAATTGGAAAACTAAGCACCAAATATCATGAAAAAAGTATGATTAAATTAATCATACTTTTTTAAATTTAATACATAACCAAATAATATAAAAATTTTTTTGATAAAAGGAAAATAAAGCCAAAATATATAAACTTTTATTTATATAATTATTATAAAAAGATATTTAAAAAATATTAAATAAATGATATACTTAATATATAAAATGGAGGATTTATGGAAAATATTATAAAAGATACTGAAGAAAAAATGATTAAAGCATTAGAAAATATGGAAAAAAGATTTACTAATGTTAGAGCAGGAAGGGCTAATCCTAGAATATTAGATAATGTTATGGTTAAATATTATGGAGTTAGTACTCCTTTAATTCAGCTTGCAACAATTTCAGTTCCTGAAGCAAGACAACTTGTTATTAAACCATTTGATAAATCTTGTATTTCTGATATAGAAAAGGGAATATATGAAGCTAATATAGGACTTACTCCTAATAATAATGGGGAGGTTGTAATGTTAGTTATACCTGAATTAACAGAAGAAAGAAGAAAAGAGTATGTTAAAGAGGTAAAAAGTATTGCTGAAGACGCTAAAATAGCACTAAGAAATATAAGACAAGAATCAAATAATGATATTAAGAAATTAGAATTACCTGAAGATGAAGAAAAAAGAGGTATGGAAAAAGTACAGGATTTAATTACAAAATATAACAAAGATGTGGATAGTAAATTAAGTATTAAAGAAAAAGAGTTAATGACTGTGTAGGTGATAAAATGTCTTTTGATGATAAATATTTAAATAGATATATAAATTCATTATTGGAAATGGATATAGATGATTTTACTAGTTCCCTTCCAGATAGTATGCAAGATGGATATATAGATTTATTAAATAATATAGGAGTTTATATAGATGGGGAAATTAGTAGTGCATATGAATTATATAATGAATCAAGTGTTAAAGAAAAAGCATTATTAAAACCACAAATAGATGATTTAATTAAAAGAAAAAATATAATAAATGTTTTAATAAGTAGTAAAATACTAAATGATAGTGAATTAATGCCAACTGGTAGAAAAAATGTTGTATTTTTAGAAACAAGTATGGGTAAAAATTGTATATTACAAGACTCAAAAAGTATTGCTGATGAAAATATGAGTTCATTGATAACAGCTATTGATATATTAAAAAAATATGAATTTGATCCAAGAAAACACGATCAAAGTAAAAATAGAATGTTAAAAGGTTTTAAAGATGTATTTGAAATAAAAGAGGGAAACATAAGATTATTTTATCAATTTTTAGGTAACGACTCTGTTATTGCATTAATGACAACTGAAAAAAAGGGAATGTCTCCTAAAGCAATATATGATTCTTTAGATAAAAGAATAAAAAACAATTCATCTATTATAAATGGTTATAAAGAAATGATAAAAGATGATGATTCAAAAAGACAATTAATTGAAACATCAAGTTTAAAGTATGATGAGGTTTTGGAGGCTTTATACGAAAAAGCAAGAGGAATAAAGAGGATATAATATGGATGATTTATGTAAAGAAATAAGATATGATATTTTAAAACAAATACATGATTCTAATATTAAATTAGAATATATTGCTGATGAAATAAATATTAGTGAAAGAGAATTAATTGATTATCTAACATTAGAAAAAAAAGATTATTTGGTTTATAAAAATATAGACAAATGTATTAAAGAATATATAGAAAATAATTGAAATATGTATTTTTTATGCTATAATATATCGTGAAAGCGATGAAATTGAAGTAGTAATAAATAAGTATTTAAAGAGAACTAGTGGTTGGTGCAAATTAGTAATAACTGTTTATGAATTCGTCAATTGAGTGTATATACAAAATATATAACGTTTCCTGCGTTAAAGGATAAGTGCATAGAATCTATGAACTAAGGTGGTACCGTTCTTATGAACCCTTAGACATAGATTTTTTTATTTACAAGGAGGATTTATGATTAACGAAATAAATAATTTAAAAAATGAATTAGAAAGTAATATTGAAAATATTAAATCATTAAGTGAATTAAATGATATAAAAGTTCATTATTTAGGAAAAAAGAGCAAAATACAGGAATTTTCTAATAATATGAAGAATTTATCTATTGAAGAAAAAAAAGAATGTGGTAAGCTTATAAATGAGTTTAAAAAATATGCTGATGATTTATTTAATGATATTAAATCAAAATTAGAAATTATCGAATTAGAAGAAAAATTAAATAAAGAAAAAATAGATGTTACATTACCTGCAACTAATATAAACGTTGGTTGTATTCATCCAATTACAAAAGTCATTAATGAAATAGAAGATTTGTTTATTTCAATGGGATATGATGTATTAGAAGGTCCAGAAGTAGAATCTGATTTATATAATTTTGAAATGCTTAATTTACCAAAAGGACATCCAGCAAGGGATAGCCAAGATTCATTTTATATTACAGATGATGTGTTGCTTAGAACACAAACTTCCCCTGTTCAAGTTAGAACTATGTTAAATAACTTAGAAAAAACTCCAATTAGAATTATATGTCCTGGTAAAACTTATAGAAGAGATAATGATGATGCAACTCATTCTCATCAATTTCATCAAATAGAAGGATTAGTAGTTGATAAAAATATATCTATGTCAGATTTAAAAGGAACATTAGAAATATTTGCAAAAAAAATGTTTGGTGAAAAAAGAGAAATAAGATTTAGACCAAGCTATTTTCCATTTACAGAACCAAGTATAGAAGTTGATGTATCATGTTTTAATTGTGGTAAAAAAGGATGTAGTATTTGTAAAAATACTGGATGGATTGAAATTTTAGGAGCTGGTATGGTACATCCAAATGTTTTAAATGCATGCGGGTATGATAGTGAAAAATACACTGGATTTGCATTTGGAATTGGCCCAGAAAGAATAGCAATGTTGAAATATGGAATAAGCGATATAAGGAATTTTTATATAAATGATCAAAGGTTTTTAAAAGAGTTTGATAAAATAGAAAAGGAGGATTTATGAGAGTCAGTAATAATTGGTTAAAAGAATTAATTAATGTTGAAGAAAGTCCCGAAGATATTGCTAATAAAATGCTTTTTGTTGGAAATGAATATGAGAGTATAAATGAATTATGTAAAGCTACTAATTTAGTAATAGGAAGAGTAGTATCAAAACGTCCTCACCCTGATTCAGATCATTTAAATATATGTGAAGTTGATTTAGGAGATAAAATATATCAAATAGTATGTGGAGCACCAAATGTTGATGTAAATCAAAAAGTAATTGTTGCAAAAGTTGGTGCAAAATTACCAGGTGGTGAAATAAAGAAGTCTACAATAAGAGGTATTGAATCAAACGGAATGATATGTTCTTTAGCTGAGCTTGGATTAGAATCTAAGTATATTACAGAAGAAGATAAAAAAGGAATACATATATTAAATGAAGATGCACCAGTAGGAATAGATGCAAAAGAATATTTATGCTTAAATGATATATATACAGATTATGAATTAACAGCTAATAGATCTGATTTATTATCTATGCTAGGAATGGCATATGAAATATCAGCAATATATGATAAAAGCATAAATATGCCTGAAATTAATATAAAAGAAATAAAAGAAAACACTAAAGATTATATAAAAATAGAATGTAATACTAAAAGATGTTATGCGTATTTATCTAGAATTGTAAAAAATATTGTAATAAAAGAAAGTCCAGATTTTATTAAATCAAGACTTATGTCTTGTGGAATAAGACCTATTAATAATGTAGTAGATATAAGTAATTATGTAATGCTTGAATATGGACAACCACTTCATTTTTTTGATTATGATAAAGTTGGTAATAAAATAATTATAAGGCAAGCAAATAATAATGAAAAAATTACAACTTTAGATGGTATTGAAAGAAATTTAAAAGATACTGATATTGTAATATGTGATGAAACTCATCCTATTGCATTAGCTGGAGTTATGGGTGGATTAGATACAGAAGTTACAAATCAAACCAAAAATATACTAATTGAAAGTGCAATTTTTGATCCATATAATATAAGGTATACTTCAAAAGAAATATTAAGAAGTGAAGCATCAATGAGATTTGAAAAAGGAATAGATCCAAAAAGGACAATTGAAGCATTAAATAGAGCTGCATATTTACTAAATAAATACGCAAATGGAGATATTTTAACTGGGGTAGTAGGTTTTAATAATAAAGATTTAAATGAAAAAATTATTGATATAGAAACATCAAAAATTAATGATGTATTAGGAATGAAAATTGAAGAAGAAGAAATAGCAAATATTTTTAAAAGACTAAATTTTAAATATAAATATAGTGATGATGTTTTTAAAGTATATGTTCCAACTAGAAGATTAGATATAAACATAAAAGAAGATTTAATTGAAGAAATTGGAAGAATTCATGGATATGATAATATGAAAGGAACTCTTCCAATAACTAGAATTAAAAGAGGTAAATATTTATCTAAAAATAAATATATAAAAGATATAAAAAATAGATTATATTCTATGTCTTTAAATGAAGTAATTACTTATTCCCTTGTTAGTAAAGAAGAAATAGAAATGTTTAAAAATGAAACATTTGAATACATAAAAGTAAAAGATCCTTTATCAATAGACAAATGTATAATGAGATATATGTTAATACCATCTTTATTAAAAGTAGCAGAATATAATTTATCAAGAAATATAAAAGATATTAATATATTTGAAATAAGTAAAGTATATTATATGGAAGAAGAATATAAAGAATCTAATAAATTATCTATTTTAATGACTGGTAATTATATTGAAAATACATGGAATGGTAAAATAAATGTTGATTTTTATACAATAAAAGGAGTATTAGAAAACATATTAACATATTTAGGATTAATAAAAAGATATAAATTAAGTACTGAAAAAAAATTAAAATCATTTCATCCAGGAATTAGTGCAGAAATATTAGTAGATGATTATGTAATTGGTTATATTGGAAAACCACATCCAAGTGTTAATAAAAAAGATATTTATGTATGTGAATTGAATTTAGACAAACTATATGAATTAGATATTAAAAAGATAAAATCAAAAGAAGTTCCTAAATATCCTTCTGTAATAAAAGATATGGCATTTATTGTAGATAATAATGTAAATGCTGGAGACATTATAAATACAATATCAAAAAAAGGTGGAAGAATTGTATCTAATGTAACAGTATTTGATGTATTTAATAATATAGAAGAAAACAAAAAATCTTTGGCATTTAAAATTACTTTTCAAGATGCTAATAAAACATTAACAGATGAAGAAGTAATAAAATCATTTAATAATATAATTTTAAATGTTGAAAATGAATATAACGCAAAATTAAGGAATAAGTAAATATTTACATATTCCTTTTTATGTGATAATATATTCCATGATTTAGGGGGAAATTATGATTAAAGCAAAAGAATTTTTATTAAACCACATTAGAAACTATGTTAAATTAGAAATTACAAATAATTTAGGGAAAGTTGAAGAATTTGATGATAAATTAGTATGTTATGTAGACGACAGATATAAAGAAAAAAATTGTTTTAAAGCTTCTGAAAGCATAAAATATTTTTTTCATTGTGGGGTTTTAGAAAAAAATATTAATTTAGCAAAAAAATATAATTTGAATAAAAAAATTATATATATTATAAAAGACAAATGTTTTGATTATGAAGTAAATGTTTATGGATATGATAATTGTGAAATTATTTTTGATAATTGTAAATTTAATTATGGATTATGTACACAATTTTATGATAAATGTATTATAAAAAACTCTGAAATTAATCAATTTGGGTATACATCATTAAAAGCAAATGAAATAATAATAGATAAATGTAAAATACTTAATAACAATTATTTTACAAATAATTTAACAATTATTGCAAAAAAAATGCAAATTAATAATTCGTCAGTTGGTTTTCTTTCAAAACGATTAATTTTAAGAATTGAAGTTTTAGATGATTTGATTTTAAATAATTCATGTCTTTTAGCTAATAAAATTGAATTACATTCTAAAAGAATATTATCAAATAAACTTAGTAATATAAATGCAATTGATAATATTAAAATAAATTCTAATGACTATCAGAATTTAAATGTAAATTGTAAAGAAATTAATATTAATTCAGCTACTATATCTAATTATGATAGGACAATTTGTTTAAATAAAGAAAAAAATACATTAAATTTAAAAAGAATTGAACTTTTAAATTTACTTCAAAAAATAAAAGAAAAAAGTGAAGATAAAATAGCAGAAGAAATACATAATTATGAGTTAAAACTAAAAAATACTAAAATTGATAAAATATTAACTAAATAATCGATAAAGCAATGAATAATTCATTGTTTTTTTTGCAATTAAAAATTAATAATGGTATAATTCTATTGTAGGTGATAATATGAATGAGGATTTAAAAATAATAAAGAAAAAATATGGAGAAAATATGATGCATTTATGTAGGGATTTGTTTTCCACTTTAATGGATATAAAACCAGGATTATTATCTCATATATTATTATCTAAATTTAATCCATCAAAACATTTATATTATGATATTACAGAAAATTTATTAGAAAATTTATTTAGAAGTTATATATATTCTTTTATAGATAAAAGTATATTTAAAAAAGAAATTGTTGTTAATAAAACAATTAATGAATTAATGAGAGAATCAGGTTATACTTTATATGAATGTAAGAGTGAGGAAGATATACAAGCATTTAAAAAGTATTATTATGAAGGAGAAGAACTTTGTACATTTAAAGGCAATAGATTAAATAAATGTTATGTTTTTTTTGCTATAAAAGATAATGCTGATAAATTAAATAGAGAAGATTTTACTAATCCAAGAAGAGAAGATGAATATGGTACTTCAGTAATAAGCATTCAATTTACAAAAGATGATTCAAATGTTTTATCAATAAAAAATAGATATAATCATTCTGTAAAAAATCCAGATGCAACTTTTTCAAATGATCTTGATGCAATTACACCAGGACTTACAAAAGCATTTGAAAAAGAATATAATTTAATTCAAAAATTTAAACAAGTAAGATTCGAAATTCCGGGATATGTTATGGCAAATGATGGTAGACATTATAAATATAATTATGAAATAAACAATGTATATTATTGTCCAAATAACATTGTTATTGATAATTTTACAGTTTACAAATTAGATGAAAGATACATATTATTAGATTACTTTTTAATAGATTTAAAAGAAAAAAAAGTAAAATTATATGATAAAGACATAAAAGATTATTTTGTAGAACAGTTTAATAATATTACAAATATAGAAATATATAATTGTGATAATACAAAAAAAATAAAAATAAAAATGAACGAAAAATCAACTGATTTAATTTTAGATGATAAAAATAGATTAATTGCTGTTAGTGATTTTAATATTAAAACTATTGGTGATAATTATTTAACTTATAATGAAAGTTTAAAATATATAAATATGCCAAATTTAGAGGAAATAGGACATGGATTTTTATATTCGAATGAAGACTTAGAAGAAGTAAGTATGATAAATTTAAAAACAATTAAATCTAATTTTTTAAATAGCAATTTAAGATTAAAGGAGTTATCTCTTCCATTTCTAAAAGTAATTGAAGATTCTTTTTTACCTTCCAATAAAATATTAAAAAAAATTGCAATTCCAAATGTAGTATCTATAGGAAACTCTTTTATGTATCACAATTCAAATATTGAATATTTATCACTACCAAACGCTGTTAGTATAGGAAACAATTTTTTAAGAGAAAATAATAGTTTGCAATTTTTATTTATGCCAAAAGTAAAAAACATAGGAAATTCTTTTTTGTATAATAATGAAAAATTAGTCATGCTAAATTTAGATGAATTAGAAAAAGTACAAGACTTTTTTATGGCATTATCAAAGATAAAAGAAATTTCATTAAAAAAATTAAAATATGTAGGTAATTTCTTTATGTTTTCTAACAATGAAATAAAAACAATAAATTTGGATAGTTTAGAAATTGTTGGGAATGGATTTTTAAATTCAGCTTTTAATTTAAGTGATTTTTATGCGCCAAATCTTAGGATTGTTGGTAATGATTTTTTGTATTATAATTATGATATTAGTACATTAAATTTACCATTGTTAGAGAGTAAAGGTAATAATTTTATTCCATTTAATAAAAACATATGAAAAAAAGAATAAAAAATTGTGTAAGCAGGTGAAAGTATGAATGAAGATTTAAAAATTATTAAGAAAAAATATGGTGAAAATATGATGCATTTATGTAGAAGATTATTTTCTACAATACTAGATAATAATCCTGGACTATTATCAGAATTATTATTAAATCATTTTAATCCGTCAAAAGAATTGTATGAAGATATTATTGAACAAGGAAAGGAAAGAGAATTTTCAAATTTTATTTATAATTTTGTTGATGTAAAAGAAATGCCATTACCTGAGGTTTATAAAACCCCAACAGAATTATTAAAAGAAGCTGGATATACTCTTTATGAATGTAAAAGTGAAGAAGATATACAAAGTTTTAAAAAATATTATAAAAATGGAGAAGAACTATGTACCTTTAGGGGGAATAGATTGGATACTTGTCATGTATTTTTTGCAGTTAAAGATAATGTGGATGATATTAAAAGAGAAAATTTTTCTACCCCAAAACGAGAAGATGAATATGGCACAAGTGTTATAAGCATTCAGTTTACAAGAGATCAAAGTCATACTTTATCAATTAAAAATAGATATAATCATACAGTACCAATGTGTGATGCAACATTTTCAAACAACCTAGATAATATTATTCCAGGTTTAACAAGAAGTTTTGAAAAATATTATGGTATGATACAAAAACATGATAGTAAGGGAATATTTTTAAGAGATTATGTTCAAGCAAATGATGGAAGATTTTATAAATACAATTATGAAATAAATAATATATATTATTGTCCAAATAACATTATAATAGATAATTTTAATCCAAAAAAATTAGATGAAAAATATTTATTAATTGATTATTTTTTGTTTGATTTAAAAAATAAAAAATTTATTCCTTATGATGAACAATTATTGTGTGATAAATTTACAGATAGGTTAAATAATATAAAAAATATTCAAATAGAAAATAATAAAGAAGGAAAGAGAATAATATTATTTAAGGAAAATGGTGATAATATTATTTTATTTGCTGGTAAAGACAATAAAATAAAAACTATTTACGACGAAACATTAAAAGAATGTCCGGATAACTTTTTAGCTGGAATAAATGGTCTTGAAGAAGTGTATTTTCCTAATGTAAAAAAGGTTGGAGATAGTTTTTTAGAGTCTTGTTCTTCTTTATCTAATATTGATATGCCTCTATTAGAAGAAACTGGAAATTTGTTTCTTGATTATGCAGAGAAAATAGAGCAAGTTTCTTTTCCTAACTTAAAAAAAGTAAAAAATAATTTTTTAAGAATTGCAAGGAACTTAAAGACAATAAATTTTCCAAAATTAGAAGAAGTTGGAGATAGCTTTTTAGAATTTAATGAAAAGTTAACAACATTAAGTCTTCCTGAAATTACTCAAGCAGGGGATAGTTTTATGAGTTCAAATAAAGTAATCGAAAATATATTTGCCCCTAAATTAGAAAAAGTAGGGAATAGTTTTGTCTTAAATGCAAAAAATTTAAAAAATATTCAATTGGATAGTTTAACTGAAAAAGGTATAGGTTATATGGCAAGTTTAGATGAAGATGGAGAAAAAAAGTTATAAATGATATATGAGGTAACATATGGATGATTTAAAAATAATTAAGAAAAAGTATGGAGAAAACATGATGCATTTGTGTAGAAAATTATTTCCTACACTTTTAGAAGAAGAGGGACTTTTAAGTAATATTTTACTATCTCATTTTGAACCATCAAAATTTTTATATAATGATATAACAGAAAATCATTTAATAACATCTTTTGCTACATATATATATAGTTTTTTAGATAAAGAAAAAGAATTAGTTAGAGTAGATAAATCTCCAGAAGAACTTCTTAAAGAATGTGGATATATTTTGTACGAATGTAAAAATGAAAGTGATATTCAATCTTTTAAAAAATATTATAGTGAAAATGAAGAGTTATGTACTTTTATAGGAGGAAGACTAGATACAAATTATGTATTTTTTGCAGTGAAAGAAAATGCAAATGAATTAAGAAGAAAAAATTTTTTATATCCAAAAAGACAAGATGAATATGGAACCTCAGTAATAAGCATTCAGTTTACAAAAGATGATAATCATACATTATCAATAAAAAATAGATATAATCATTCTGTATCAAATCCAGATGCAACATTTTCAAATAATCTTGATAATATTATTGAGGGATTAACAAAAAGTTTTGAAGAATATTATGGTATGAAACAAAAAAATATTCATAAAAATTTTGAAATACCCGGCTATGTATTTGCTAATGATAATAAATATTATAAATATAATTATGAAATAAATAATATATACTATTGTCCTAATAATATAATAATAGATAATTTTAACCCAATAAAATTAGATGAAAAATATTTTTTAATCGATTATTTTATAATTGATATAAAAAACAAAACTGTAAAATTATATGATAAAAGAATAAATGATTCTTTTACTAATTTATTTAATGATATAAAAAATATTCAAATAGAAAATAATGAATTAGGAAAAATTGTTATTATAAATTTTAATAATTTAAATAATGTAGTAATAAAAACAAATAAAACTAATAATATAACTTCTTATTATGATGAGATTACAAAATATGTTGATAATAATTTTTTAAGCAATGTAAAACATATAAAATATGTTAATATGCCAAAATTAATTAAAACTGGGGATAACTTTATAAAGTTATCTAGTATAGAAAATATTGATATATATAACTTGGAATATGCAGGTAAATCATTTTTAAAAAATTCTTTACTTACAACTTTATATTTACCTAATATAAAATTTGTTGATGATGAATTTTTGATGAATAATAAAAATTTAAAATATTTAAATTTAGGTAAAATAGAAGAAATAAATAATGGTATATTATTTTGTAATAGAGAATTAAAACAATTTATTGCACCAAATTTAAAAATAATAAATACATGGTTTTTGCCACATAATACAGAATTAGAAGAATTATATTTACCATCACTTCTTTATATTAATTCACCATTTCTCACTGATAATAAAAAATTAAACTATATTTACATACCTAATATTAAGGAAATAAAAAATATGTTTTTAAAAGAAAATATAGAGTTAAAAGAATTCAATGCACCATATTTGGAAACAGTTGGTAATGAATTTTTAATGTGTAACACTAAATTAGAAGTTTTTAATGCCCCAAATTTATATGATGTAGGGATATATTTTTTAGATTCAGTCATATGCTTAAGAGAAATTAATGTCCCAAAATTAAATAATAACTGGTTTAATTTTAATATAAGCAAAGGAGCTAAATAATGGATGATTTAAAGATTATAAAAAAGAAATATGGCGAAAATATGATGCATTTATGTAGAAAATTATTTTCAACAATTTTAGATAATAAACCTGGTTTATTATCTGAAATTATGCTTTCTCATTTTTATCCAAATCATCTTTTATATAATGATTTAAAAAAATATGGGTTAGAGTTAAATTTTAGAAGATATATTTATAGTTTTATTGAAATTCAAAAAAAACAAGAAACAGATAAAAATAAAAGCCCAGAAGAGTTATTAAAGGAAGCAGGATATATTCTTTATAAATGTAACACTGAAGATGAAGTTCAATCTTTTAAAAAATATTATAGATATGATGAAGCACTATGTACTTTTAATTCAAACCGATTAGAAAATTATTATGTATTTTTTGCAGTAAAAGATAATGTTGAAGAAATTAAAAGAGAAAATTTTAATAGACCAGAAAGACAGGATGAATATGGTACAAGTGTAATAAGCATTCAATTTACAAAAGATGAAGAACATATTTTATCTATAAAAAATAGATATAATCACAAAGTTAAAAATCCAGATGCAACTTTTTCTAATAATTTGGATAATATTATAGAAGGTCTTACTAAAAGCTTTGAAAAATATTATGGATTAAAGCAAAAATATGTTCATCTTGAATTTGAATTACCTGGATATGTTCTTTCGAATGATGGAAAATATTATAAGTATAATTATGAACATGATAATATATATTATTGTCCTAATAATATAATAATAGATAATTTCGATGTAAAAAAATATGATGAAAGAATTTTAGTTTTTGAATATTTTATTTTAGATTTTCAAAAAAAAGAAATTAGATTATATGATGAATGGGTAGATGACTCTTTTCAGGAAACTATAGGTAAAATTAATAATATTATTATTGAAAAACAAGGGAAAATAAAAAAAATCATTTTAAAAAGAGATGAAAAGGACGATTTAATTTTTGAACTTGATGATGCAAATCGCATGATATCGTTAATAGATACAGAACTACTTCAAGCTGATGACAATTATTTATCAAATGTAAAAAATATAAAAAAATTATATTTGCCAAATTTAAGAATAGCAGGAAATAATTTTTTATATTCAAATGAACATTTAGAAAATTATTCATTATATAATTTAGAAATAATAAAAAATTGTTTTTTATATAATGATAATAATATAGAACAATTAGATTTTCCAAATTTAAGAGAAATTGGATCTGACTTTATGTATAAAAATAGAAGTTTGAAAAAAATATATATACCAAATGTAGAAAAAATAGAAAACTCATTTTTGTTTTCAAATGAATTTTTAGAATATATAAACGCCAATAAATTAAAAAGAGTAGGTAAAAATTTTTTAGATAGCAATAATAGTATGTACAGAATATATTTTCCAAAATTAGAACAAATTGATGAAAGTTTCATGTTTAAAAATAAAATATTAGAAACAGTAATATTACCTAATGTAAAAGAAATTGGTTCATATTTTTTAGGCAAAAATGTTTCATTGAAAGAATTAGTTTTACCAAAAGTTGAAATTATATGTAATTATTTTTTATTAGAAAATGATTTGTTAATTAGGTTCTATGCCCCTAACTTAATTGAAATTGGTAGTGATTTTTTGCCATCAAACACATCACTCTATGAGTTTTATACTCCCTGTTTACAAAAAAAAGGATATAGGATTTTACCAGTAAATGATAACATAAAATTAAATAAAGGAAGTATTAAATAATATGAAAAAATTAATAGTAAAAAAAATTGAAAAAAATAATTGTTTTGTAAAGGATGAAGAAAATAATGAATATTTTTTTCATATAGAATTATACGATATCATAGATAAAATTGAAGTAAATGATGTATTATATATGTCTGATAAATTAATAAAAGATATTAATAATTTTGTGGCATCTTTCGGAGCTCTAGATTCAAAATATGGAAGAGAAAATCCAAGTGAAGACGAAATACTTGTTATAATGAAAAATAATAAAAATATTAGATTAAAAAGATTATACGGCTAGGATGTATTATTATGGATGATTTAAAAATAATAAAGAAAAAATATGGTGAAGAAATGATGCGTTTTTGTAGAAAATCTTTTCCTACAATTTTAGATAATTATCCAGGACTATTATCACAAACATTAATTAAAAATTTTGATGTATCAAGAGACCTATATATTGATATTAAAAATAATAATTTGGAAAGTAAATTTGTAAATTTTATTAACAGTTTCTTTTATACAAAAGAAAAAGTAAAAACTAGTACTTTAAAAACTCCAGAAGAGTTATTAAAAGAAGCTGGATATACATTGTACAAGTGCGAAACTGAAGACGAAATACAATCATTTAGAAAATATTACCATGATACAGAAGAATTATGTACTTTTAGAGAAAAAAGATTAGAAGATTCATATGTTTTCTTTGCAGTAAAAGATAATGCTGATGAAATAAAAAGAGCAGATTTTACTAATCCAATAAGAGATGATGAATATGGAACAAGTGTGATAAGCATTCAATTTACAAAAGATGAGTATCACATATTGTCTATAAAAAATAGATATAATCATAAGGTAAGAAATCCTGATGCTACATTTTCAAATAATTTAGATAACATTATAGGAGGACTTACCAAAAGCTTTGATGTACATTATGGACTTAAACAACGTATAATAAAAAGTGATTTTGATATACCAGGTTATGTAATTGGAAAAGATAATAAATACTATAAATATAACTATTTAATAAATAAAATTTATTATTGCCAAAATAATATTATTTTAAATAATTTAACACCAAAAAAGTATGATGAAAAATATTTGATAATGGATTACTTTGTATTAGATTTAAAAAATAAAAAAGTTAATTTATTAGATGAGGAGTTAAAAGATGGCTTTGTAAATATTAATGATAATATAAAAAAAATAGAAGTGCAAAATATAGAAGATGGTAAAAGAGTAATAATTTATTTAAATGATGAAAAAAATATAATTATAAAATTAGATAAAAATAATAGAATTATATCCATGTATGACAATTATTCAATAATCATAGAAGATAATTTTTTGTCTCGTTCAAAGTATTTAAAGGAAATAATATTAGAAAAAACTAAAATAATAAAAAATAGATTTTTAAATGATAATACAATTTTAAAAAAAATAGAACTTCCTTTAGTTGAAGAAATAGGAGATTCATTTTTATATTTTAATACGCAACTAAAAAGTATTTTTTTGCCAAATATAAAAAAAATAAAATCATATTTTTTATATTTTAATGAATCTATTAATAAAATTATTATGCCTAAATTAGAACAAATTGAAGATTTTTTTATGTATAATAATAAAGAGTTGAATGAATTATATTTAGAAAAAATAAAATATATTGGAAATTCTTTTTTAAATAAAAATAAAAAATTAAAAATATTAGATACTCCAGAATTAGAAAAATACGGAGATTATTTATTAGAATTAAATATGGAATTAGAAACATTTAATGCTTTAAATTTAAAAGAAAAAGGGAAGAATAGTTTAAAATATAATAAAAACATAAATCAATTAATAAACAAAGAGAATAAACCAAAAAATGAAGAAAAAAAGAATTTATTTGAAATTTTATTAAATTTTAAGAAAAAATAGAAAAATATATGATATAATTTTAGCATAGGAGGGATGTATATGAAATTATGGATATGGATAGTTATAGCTATAATAGTTATTGTCGTTTTATTTTTAATTGGGACATATAATGCACTTGTTTCTTTAAGAAATAAAGTAAAAGATAATTGGGCACAAATTGATGTACAATTAAAAAGAAGATTTGATTTAATACCAAATTTAGTAGAAACTGTAAAGGGATATGCTAAGCATGAAAGTGAAACATTAGAAGCAGTAATTAATGCAAGAAATAAATTTAAATCATCTACTACTCCAGAAGAAGAAATGGAAGCTAGTGGTGAATTAAATAAAGCATTAAGTAGACTTATGGTTCTTACTGAATCATATCCTGAATTAAAAGCAAATAATAATTTTATGCAATTACAAGGAGATTTAAAAGATTGTGAAGATAAAATTGCTATATCCAGACAATTTTATAATGATACAGTATTGTTATATACAAATAAATTAGAAATGTTTCCTTCGAATATAGTTGCATCAATGTTTGGATTTAAACCTATGAAGTACTTTGAAGTAACTGAAGGAGAAAAAGAAGCACCAAAGGTATCATTTTAAAACTTACTTTATGTAAGTTTTTTTTGGAGGAAATATGAAAAAAATATTTATTTTATTACTACTATTTACATTTCCATTTATAGTAAATGCAAGTAGTATGGAACAAGAAATAGAAATATTAGAAAATGGAGATATAAAAGTAAAAGAGGCAATTGCTTTAGATGGTAAATATAACGGATTTAATTTAAATTTAATCTTTAAATATTTTGATGAAAATAAAATTTATAGTGCTGAAGATATAGAAATATTAAAAATATGTGAGTCAAATAAGAATAATTTATTAAATGATATAGGAACTTGTTTTACAAAAACAAGTAATGCAAATAAAGGAGATTATTTAAAATATACAGAAGAAGAATTATATAATGGAATAAGTTTAATGTTATATAATCCTAGTGATAGGAATAAAGCTTTTTATGTCGAATATATTTTAAAGAATATTGTTGTAGGGCATAACGACATAAATGAACTAAGACTTAATATGTTATCAAATGAATTTAATGAAGACTTAGATAATGTATCAATCAAAGTAATACTTCCTAATAATGCAAATGATTTAAGAGCATGGGCTCATGGACCATTATGGGGAAATATAGATATAGATGATGAAAAAAAATATGTTGTTTTTGAGATTGAAGATTATTATTCAAATACTGCATTTGATATAAGACTAACTTTTGATAAAAATCTTGTAAATACAACTAAACAAACAAATAAAGATATGTTAAATGTTATTATAGAAGAAGAAACTAAAAAAGCAGATGAAGCAAATAAAGAAAGAGAAGAATTAAAAAAATATTATGAGGAATTAGAAAAAAAAGAGAAAACTAAAAAATTATTTTTAAATATTAGCATGAGTACATGGATTATTGCATGTTTAATATTTGTATATAAATTTTATAACAAATATGATAAAGAGTATAAATCTAATTTTAATCAAAAATATTATAGAGATTTTCCTTCTAATCATTCTCCAGAAACAATAGAATATTTAATGACTAAAAGAATTACAACAAATGGACTTTCATCAGCTTTATTAAATATAATTTATAAAAAAGGTTTTTTAATAGAGGAGATAAATACAAAAAGTAAAGGATTATTTAAGAAAAATGAAAAAGATTACAAATTAATATTAAATAATGATAATTTAAAAGAACCATTAACAGAAAATGAACTTGATTTAAGAGATTGGCTTATAAGAGATTTTGGCAACGATAATTATTTTATATTATCAGATTTGAAAGA
Source organism: uncultured Bacilli bacterium (assembly GCA_944329255.1). GTDB lineage: Bacteria > Bacillota_I > Bacilli_A > RF39 > UBA660 > CAG-1193. The sequence continues at coordinate 16,914 of CALVIA010000001.1, read as the reverse complement.
TTCCAGCAAATCCGAAGCAAAGGCAAGAAAATTTATAAAAAATTATAATAAATGGATAGAAAAAAGTAAAAATAGAGCTATTGATTTAAAATTTTACGAAAAAAAGGAAATTAGTATAATAATTATTTTATTTCTTTTAACTCCATTTTTATTACAATTTATATTAAATGTATCAACATTTTTATCTTTTTTTGCTATTTTTATTTCAATTATATTAGCTATTTATATTTTTACTGCAAAAAAAAGAACAAAAGAAGGCTGTGAATTATATTCTAAATGGAAAGCATTAAAAAATTTTTTAAATGATTTTGGAAATTTTAGTGAAAAAGAATTACCTGAAATTGCTCTTTGGGAAAAATATCTAGTTTATGCCCATGTTTTTAAAATTGCAGATAAATTAAAAAAACAAATGGAAATTAAAATACCAAATATAGAAGATCATGATATTAACATGTATGATTATTTAATAATAAATAATGCAATAAATAGAAGTATCATTTCTTCTGTAAATGATGCTATTTCAGCTGCCAATGCTAAAATAGCAGAATCATCTTCATCTTCAGGAGGAGGATTTGGAGGAGGATTCTCAGGTGGTGGAGGTTTCTCCGGTGGAGGAGGATCTTCTGGTGGAAGATTTTAGACAACTTTTTAGTTGTCTTTTTATTTTTTAATACAAAATTCGTCAATTTTCGATTATATTTAATGATAATTTAGAGGAAGTTGTAACTTTTATGAGAAGTTATAATTAGAAGGGAGGTTTACTTTATGGATGAATATGAAATAAACGACGATACTTTTGCTATCTTACCAATAAATGAAAAAACATCTAAAATTATAGAAAAAGATAGAATTTTTATCGTGAATTTACCAGTAAAGAAAATAATAGAAAAAAGTTGTGAATATTTTGGAAGTTCATATCAAGGTAGAAGTCAGGGAACTAAAAATTTAATAGGTGTTAGTCATAAAGCACCAATAATAATAGAAGAATCAAGAGAGATAATATTTTTTCCAACAACATCACCAAGATTATATGAATGCACTTGGGTTTCATTAAAAAATTTACAAAATTATAAAAAAAATGAATTTACAAGTACAGTAATATTTAATAATGGACATTTATTAAATTTAGATATATCATATGGTTCACTTGATAATCAAGTTTTAAGAGCAGCAAGATTAGAATCTGTACTAAGACTTAGAAAAAATAACAATTAATTCTTCACATTGCCATATATTTATGTTATACTATACATATAAATATAGTATAAAAAGGAGTGAAATAATGGCTACAAAAAGTACAGCAAAAAAAACTACAACAAAAACAGCTGCAAAAAAGACTACTGCAAGTACTAAAAATAAAAAACCAGTAGCAAAGAAAACTACTAAAAAAGCAGTAAAAAATGTTACAGTTAAACCAGCTGAAAAAGAGATTATTACACCAGTTGTAAAAAGTGTAAATATATTAGATACTAATGTATCAATATTAATTGGTATGGCAATTGTGTCTCTTATGATGCTAGTTGCATATTTAATTATAATGCAATTTTAGTTATATTAATTAAAAAAGACAATGTAAAGTCTTTTTTTGTTTGTTTAAAAATGCTATACTATAAGGAAGAAAAGAGTGATATTATGAATGAATTAACTAAAGAAGAAGTACTTCATGTTGCAGATTTAGCAAAAATTGAAGTTGATGAAAATGATATTATCAAATATAAAGTTGAATTAAAACAAATAATGAATCAAATTGATTTAATTAATAAGGTAAATATTGATGAAGAAGAAATATTGATTAGTCCATCAAATAATAAAAATATTTATAGAGAAGATGTTTTTGTAAATGAAGATGTAGATATATTAAAAAATGCACCTAAATCAAATGGAAATTATATTGAAATAAAGAGGTTTTTAAATGAGTAATTATTTAGATTTAAGTATAAAAGAAATAAATAAAAAATTAATTAATAAAGAAATCAAACCATTAGATTTAGTTATGGAATGTTTTAATCGCATTGAAGAAAACAAAGAATATAATACATTTATTACATTAGATAAAGAAAATGCAATAAAAAAAGCTAAAGAATTAGAAAATAAAGAAGTTGATAATTTATTATTTGGAATTCCTATTGCTATTAAAGATAATATTATAACAAAGAATTTAAAAACAACTTGTGCATCTAAAATATTATCAAATTTTATTCCTACTTATGATGCAACAGTAATAAAAAAAATAAAAGAAAAAAATATGATAATAATAGGAAAATTAAACATGGATGAATTTGCGATGGGTTCAACTAACGAAACAAGTTATTATGGTAATGTTTTAAATAGTTATGATAAAGAAAGAGTTTCTGGAGGAAGTAGTGGCGGTTCTGCTGTTGCTGTTTCAAGAGGAATAGTTCCTTTTTCATTAGGAAGTGATACAGGAGGATCTATAAGACAACCAGCAGCTTTTAATGGAGTAGTTGGATTAAAGCCAACATATGGAAGAATATCTAGATATGGATTAGTTGCATTTGCATCATCACTAGATCAAATAGGACCTTTTTCAAGAAATGTATATGAAAATGCCTTATTACTTAATATTTTATGTGGAAAAGATGAAAAAGATTTAACATCATCTGATACTAATGAAGATTTTACACGATTAATTGGTGAAAAAATTGATGGTATGAAAATTGCAGTTCCAAATTTTTATATGAGTGATGTTGTTAATAAAGAAATAAAAAATAATATAGAAAATATAATCGAGTTATTAAAAGATAACAATGTTAAAGTAGAATATGTTGACATTGATTATGTAGAATATGCAGTTCCTTTATATCAAATAATTGCACTAGCAGAAGCATCATCAAATTTAGCAAGATTTGATGGAGTTAGATATGGATATCAAACAGACAAAGAAGTAAGTAGTATAGATGAAATGTATAAGTATACAAGAAAAGAAGGATTTGGTGAGGAAGTTAAAAGAAGAATGATGATTGGTTCATATGTCTTAAGTGGAAAAAATGCAAAGACATACTATTATAAAGCACTAAAAATAAGAAAAAAGATAAGTGATAGTTTTCAAAAACTATTTGAAGAATATGATTTAGTAATTGGACCTACAACAACTGACTTTGCTGGAAAATTTAATGAAGGTATTAATGATGCTACAAAAAGCTTTAATGATGATTTATTTACTATTCCAGTAAATATGGCTGGTCTTCCAGGAATGAGTATAAAAATAGGAGAAGGGAAAAATAAATTGCCTATTGGATTACAAATTATAGGCAATAAATTTGATGAAGCAAAAATGTATAAACTAGCAAGTTTTATTGAAAAAGAAGTAGGAGGTAAAATATGTTAAAACCAACTATAGGAATAGAAGTACATTGTGAATTAAAAACTAATAGTAAAGCTTTTTCTCCTTCCAAAAATACATATGGAGAAGTACCTAATAAAATGATTAACGAAATAGATTTAGGATATCCAGGAACTTTACCTACTTTAAATAAAGCTTTACTAGATTTGGGGATAAAAACAGCATTAGTTTTACATTGTGATATTACAAAAGAAATATTTTTTGATAGAAAAAATTATTTTTATCCAGATATTCCTAAAAATTTTCAAATAACTCAAAATAATACTCCAATAGGAAGAAATGGTTATATAGAAGTACAATATGATGGTATAAAAAAGAATATTGAAATTGAAGAAATCCATATGGAAGAAGATACTTGTAAAAGTATTCATGAAAACAATCATACTTTATTAAACTTTAATAGAGCAGGAATTCCACTTATAGAAATTGTTACTAAACCTGTTATATCAAATGAAAAAGAAGCAGTTTTATATTTAGAAAATTTAAGAGAAATATTATTATATTCAAATATTAGTGATGTAAAAATAGAAGAAGGAAGTATGAGATGCGATTTAAATATTTCATTAAGTGAAACCGATGAATTAGGCACTAAAGTAGAAATAAAAAATATTGGATCAATAAGTGCTGTAGCGCAAAGCATTTTATACGAAATAAAAAGACAAACAAAATTAATAGAAGAAGGTATAAAAATTTCTGAAGAAACAAGAAGATGGGATGATAAAACAAGTACTACTATATTAATGAGAAAAAAAGAAACAGGTAATGATTATAGGTACTTTCCAGAACCAGATATTCCTAAAATTATTATAGACGATGAATGGATTAAATGCATTAAAAAAACGATTCCAATGCTACCAAACGAATTAAAAGAAAAATATAAAAAATTAGGAATAAACGATGTAACTATAAAATCACTTATTCAAAATATGGATTTAAATATTTTATTAAACGAATTAATAGAAGAAAACGTTAATCCAGTATTATGTGCAAATATATTAACGGCAGATATTTTATCTTATATGAATAAAAGATATATGAAATTTAACGAGTTAAATGTAACAAAAGAAAATATAAAAGATATAGTAGATAAATTAGATAAAAATGAAATATCTTCTAAAATTGCAAAAGAAATTATTAGTGAGTTATTAGAAAACAAAGGAAATGTTCAAGATATAATTAATAAAAAAGGTTTAAAACAAATAAGTGATAGTAATGATTTATTAAATATAATTAATAATGTAATAAATAATAATATAAAAGCAGTTGAAGATTATAAAAATGGTCTTGATAGAAGTATTAAATTTTTAATGGGTCAAGTAATGAAGGAAACAAAAGGACAAGCAAATCCAAAAATTACTAATGATTTATTAATAAAAGAATTAGAAAATAGAAAAAACAATAATTTATAAAATATTTAAATAAAAATAAATCTACACGAACGTATCGTGTAGATTTTTATTTTTAATTTGAAACTATATATATAGTATAAGTTTTTCCTTGGGTTACAGAACTTCCAGCATTAGTAGGAGAATTATCGGATATCATTCCATTATTTAACGTATTATGCTTAACTTTTTTAAATATAAAATTAACTCCAGGATAATTCTTATTAAAAAAATCGGTTAATAACGATATAGTAGTATCAGCGCTACCAGATATAGTTAAACTTCCATTAATATATAATTTACTTGTTGTAGGAATTCCTTTACTTAATGTTATTGTGATAGATGAACCAGATGCTACTTTTGATCCAGCAGTTCTTGATTGTGCATATGCAATATTTGCATTATATTTAGTATATGTTCCTGTTGTAAATGAACATCTTAAACCTAAACTATTACATGTATTTTGTATTTCTGATTTGCTTTTACCTATAAAAGAAGGAATTGTAATAGCTTTTCCTAACGATACTTTAACGTATACAACATCATCAGGATCAATAATTTCATCCTCTTTATATGAATAACTAATAACTTTACCTTTTGCTACGCTATTGCTATATTCATAAGATTCATTATATTTTATATTATATTTATTTGCCCATTCTTTAAATTCATATAAAGATTCAAATTTTTCCATTTTTATTTGACCTCTTGATATAGTAATTGTAATCAAAGTATTAGTCGCTACTTTTGTACCAACTTCTATATCTTGCTTAATTATTTTTCCTGTTTCAATACTTTCATCATATATTTCTTCAAACTTTATTTTTAAATCATTTTTAATTATCCAGTCAGTTACTTCATTAACATCCATTTTAGTAAAATCTACTATTGTAATAGCTTTTCCTTTAGATACAGTCAATGTTATAACATTTTCATCAATATTTACTTCTTCACCACTTTTTATACTTTGATTTAGAATTATATCTTTGTCTATATTATCACTAAATTCATAATTTAATTCATAATTAATGCAATTTCTTTTTAACCATATAGATGCTTCAAATAAGGTTTTGTTAGATAAATCAATCATTTCAACGTTCTTAATTACATCATTTTCATTTCCTAAAGAAACAGTAATAGTCAATTCTTCGCTTCTTCTTATTTCACCATTTATACTTTGTTTAATAACAATATCTTTTTCACTAGTTGAAAATTCAAAATTTACTATTACATTAGTCATAAAGTTTTCTTTAACATAAGTAATAACATCGTCAACGTTCCATCCTAACATACTTGGAATAATTAATAGTTTATCGGGATTTGGTCCATCAGATACAACTACATTTATCGTTTTAATATCTTTTACTAAAGTCCCTTCATTTTTGTCTAATCTTATTATTTTACCTTTTTCAATAGTATCACTATTTTCATATTCAACTACAATTTTTATATTTTTACTATCAGCCCATTCTTTAAAATCAAGATAAGATTTATTTTTATAAGATAGAAGTACTTCTTCCTTTGGAAGAGTTATTATATTTAAATCATTTATAAAATAAAATCCTGTAAAAATAATTAACAATAATGAAGTTATAATAAATAATTTTTTATTTTCAGATTTTAAAGAAAATATAAATATAATTAAACTAATTAAAAATATAAACAACGGGATAGATAAAATTATAATGTTGTTTAATATAGAATCAATATTAACTATTTTATAAGTTAAGTATGATAAACTCACTAATAAAGCTAAAGTACTAAATACTTTATGAATAATATTTTTCTTTTTTCTTTCTTTCATAATACCACCTATATTAATTATATAATATATAAAGAGAAAATATAAAAAAAAGCCCATTTTTGTACAATAGTTGACAAAATAAAAAAAATGTGTATAATATAGGGCAATCAAATGAAAGAGGGGGATTTGTATGTATAATGAAAACAATAAAAATTATTTCTTCAGAGATTTAATTGTTAAAATTTTAATTGTATTATTATTTATATTTTTGTTAATGTGGTTAATGCCTATGCCAAATCTTAATCCTTTTTATGATAAGATTTTTGCACAAAACATAACTACAATGACAGATGCTGCAAAAAGTTATTTTACAGTTTCAAAATTACCTAAAGAAGGTGAAGTAAAGAAATTAACATTAGAAGATATGTTAAATAATAAAATGTTAATAGAATTTACTGATAGTGATGGAAAAACATGTGATCCACAAAAATCATATGTTGAAGTAACAAAGGAAGGCAGCGAGTACATATTTAAAACATTCTTATCATGTGGAGAAGAAGAAGATTATGTAATTGAATACTTCGGATGTTATGATGTATGTGAAGATGGAACATGTAATGTAGAAGTAGGTAATGGAACTGACGAAACAAAGAAAGTTACTGAATATAAATTCTACAGAATAGAAGAAACAAAATACATTGAAAAATATGTATGTGCTGATGGATATACATTAAAAGATAATAAGTGTATTAAAGAATCTGAAGTAGAAAAAATAGAAGATGCAAGTTTAAAATGTAAAGATGGATATGCATATAATAAAGAAAATAACAAGTGTGAAAAAATTGAAACAGAAAAAATTGATGCTACATTAGAATGTCCAAACGGATATATATATGCATCTAGTTTAAACAAATGTGTAAAAGGTAAAGATGATGTAGTTGATGCAGACTTATCATATAAATGTACAGATGGAATATTAGTTGGAAATAAATGTATAGTTAATGATGTAAAAGTAGTAAATGCAGAAAAAGTATATACTTGTAGTGAAGGTATATTAAATGGAACAAGTTGTATCATAGATGGAACTAAAACAGTAGATGCAGAAAAAGTATATAGTTGTACAAATGGAACATTAAGTGGAACAAAATGTATAATAGGGTCTTCTACAACAGTAGATGCAGAAAAAGTATATAGTTGTTCAAATGGAACATTAAGTGGAGATAAATGTATTATTTCATCAAGTTATACAGTAAATGCTAGTAAACAATACTATTGTACAAATGGTAGATTAAGTGGAACAAAGTGTATTATTGATAATCCACAAAGTTGTGGATATACAAAGTGGGTATGTTCTAATAAAACATATACAACATCTGTAAGCACAACATCTACACCAACATTTACTAGAAAATATTTATATCAAATTGGTTCAAGTAGAGTATATGAAGAATGTACAAGAACTTATAAATGTACAGGGGGTGGAACATCAACTGTAGCTGCAAGTTATAGATATGTATGTTCAAGTGGAACACTAAGCGGAAGTAAATGTATAATTTCATCATCAAGTACAACAGATGCAAATCTATCATATAAATGTACAAATGGAACATTAAGTGGAAATAAATGTATTATAAGTTCATCAAATACAATAGATGCAAATGTATCATATAAGTGTACAAATGGAACATTAAGCGGAAATAAATGTATTGTTCCTACTCAAACATCTAAACCTGCTACTTTAGGTTATAAATGTGAAGAGGGAACATTAAATAGTAGTAACATGTGTGTAATAACATTAAATAAAGAAGAAAATGCAGAAAAAGTATATAGCTGTCCAGTTGGAACATTAAATGGAACAAAATGTGAAATATCTGATGTAGAATATGCTGATAGTATTTATACATGTAAATATGGAACATTAAGTGGAAATAAATGTATTATTACAAAAACAGATAGTATTAATCCAATATATTATTGTACAGGTGGATATACTCTTGTAGGAAATAAATGTTATATTACAGAAAGTTCAAGTGATATAAAAGATGCTACTCCTATATATAAAACAAAAACTGAAAAAGTTTATAAATGGAGTACAAGTACAAAATTAGAAGGATGGATATATACAGGAGAAAAAAGAGAAACAAATGTTGCTATAACAAGTAAAAGATAAAAAGAGTGTCAAACGACACTCTTTTTTGTTATAATAATTTATGGTGATATTATGTATATAGATGTCTTAGTAAACATTAAATCATTTGGAGAAAAAATATTTACTTATAAAATAAATAAAAATATTGAAAATAAAATAAAATTGGGATGTAGAGTAGAAGTACCACTATCAAATAGAATTATAACAGGATTAATAATCAATATAAAAAATGAATGCGAATTTGAAACAAAAGAAATTATTTCTATAATAGATGACACACCAATTTTAAATAAAGAACTAATTGAATTAGGTAAATATATGAAAAAAACATATTTATGTTCATTAATATCATCATATGAAAGTATGTTGCCTAGTGCAATAAAATTTAATAAAAAAAATAAAAATATTAAATATGAAACTTATATAGAAAAAATTAAAGATATAGAAGCTCCAACAAGGGGAGAAAAAAATATTTTAGATTTATTTAAAGATAATAAAGCTATTAAAATAAGTGAAATAAAAAACAAAGCAATTTTAAAAAGATTAATTGAAAATAATGTTTTAAAAGCTACAAAAACAGAAATTTATAGGTTAAATAAAGAAAATATTGAAATAAGAGATTTAAATAAATTAACTGTTGATCAAAAAAAAGCATACGATAAAATTAAAAAAAGTAATAAAATGATAAATTTATTGTATGGTGTAACAGGAAGTGGAAAAACAGAAGTTTATATGCATTTAATAAAAGATTGCATAAATAATAATAAAACGGCAATAGTGTTGGTTCCAGAAATTTCTTTAACAACTCAATTAATAGAAAGATTTAGGAGTGTTTTTGATAAAATTGCAGTTTTACATAGTAGTTTATCTGAAGGTGAAAGATATGATGAGTGGAGAAAAATAAATGAAAATAAAGTAAATTTAGCAATAGGAACAAGAAGCGCAATATTTGCACCACTAACTAATATAGGAATAATAATAATTGACGAAGAACACGAAGATACATATAAACAAGAAAACAATCCAAGATATAGTGCAGTAGATATTGCAATAAAAAGAGCTGAAATAAATAATGCAAAGCTATTATTAGGGAGTGCAACACCATCACTTGAAAGTTATGCAAGAAGTAAGGTTTCAAAATATGAATTAATAACTTTGTTAAAAAGAGTAAATAATAACAAACTTCCAAAAGTAGAAATAATAGACATGAAAGAAGAAATGAAAAATGGAAATTCTATTTTATCAAATAGAGCAATTGAATTAATAAATGATAGAATTAATAAAAAAGAACAAATAATGATATTAATAAATAGAAGAGGATATTCTAATTATATTATTTGTAATGAATGTGGAAATGTAATTAAATGTCCAAATTGTGATATAAGTCTTACATATCATAAATCTAATAATACCTTAAGATGTCATTATTGTGGATATACAAAGCAAAAACCAAATACATGTCCAAATTGTAATTCCAAATATATATTGTTAAAAGGAATTGGAACTGAAAAAATAGAGGAATTACTAAAAGAAAAATTTAATGTTAAAGTAATAAGAATGGATAAAGATTCAACAAGTAATAAAGGAATGCATGAAAAAATAATTAATGACTTTAATAATTGTAAATATGATATATTACTTGGAACTCAAATGATTTCTAAAGGACTAGATTTTAATAATGTTACTTTGGTTATAGTTTTAAATGGAGATTCAAATTTAAATATACCTGATTATAAAAGTTCAGAAAAAACATTTAGTTTATTAACACAAGTTTCTGGTAGAGCTGGTAGAAAAGAAAAAGAAGGAATAGCATTAATTCAAACATATAATCCAAATCATTATTCAATAATGTATGCAAAAAATCATGATTATGAAGGCTTTTTTAATAAGGAAATTAAAATAAGAAAACAACTTAATTATCCACCATTTTGTTTTTTAGTTGCAATTAGATTATTGTCAGAGGATTTTGATTTATGTAATAAAGAAATAGATAAAATAAATAAATATTTAAAAAAAAGATTAGATGAAAAATATACTATATTAGGTCCATCAGTATCTTTAAAAATAAATAATATATATAAATTTCAATTAATAATAAAATATAAAAATAAAGAATTATTATATGAAGTATTAAATGAAATAATAAACTATAAAAAAAATAAAATAAAATTAGAAATAGATTTTAACCCTATTAGATTATAATAAAAAATATATAGTGTTTGTAAATATAAATACTAAAAATATAAATTGCATAATTCATATAAATATAATCAATAAATATAATTTAATTAAATCATAATAATATAATATTATACACTTGTTTTATAAAATTAATTTTGTTATAATACAAGTGGCTTTTTTAAAACACATAGATATGAATTTAAATGCCTAGTGCCTTTATGGTGGTGTTTATTAGAAGTATCTAGAAGAAAAAAACAAAAGGAGGAATGTAATATGACAGTAGTTTCAAAAAGTTATTTACTTGAAGCTGGAGTTCACTTTGGTCATCAAACTAAAAGATGGAATCCAAAAATGAAAGAATATATTTTTACTGCTAGAGATGATATTTATATCATTGATTTACAAAAAACTGTTAAATTAATTGAAGAAGCATATGCTGAACTTCATAGAATTGCTGAAAATGGTGGAAAGGTATTATTTGTTGGTACAAAGAAACAAGCACAAGAAGCTGCTAAAGAAGAAGCTGAAAGAACTAATATGTTTTATGTAAATGAAAGATGGTTAGGTGGAACTTTAACTAACTTTAGAACAATTAGAAGAAGAATCAATCGTTTAGATGAAATTGAAAAAATGGAGAAAGATGGAATTTTTGAACAACTTCCAAAGAAAGAAGTAATTAAGATAAAGAAAGAATACGATAAATTAAATAAATATTTATGTGGTATTCGTAATATGAAAAAAGTTCCTGAAGCTATTATAATTGTAGATCCTAGAAAAGAGATTAACGCAATTAAGGAAGCAAGAAGATTACATATTCCTGTATTTGGAATTGTAGATACTAATTGTGATCCAGATGATGTTGATTATGTTATTCCAGCTAATGATGATGCAATTCGTGCTGTAAAAGTAGTTATGGGTGTATTAAATAATGCAATCGCAGAAGTTTATGGTTGCCCAATGTTAGATTTTGTTACTGAAGATGAAAAAACAAATTCTAAAAAAGAAAAAACAGTTGAAAATGTAAAGAAAGAAGTAAAAGAAGAAACTAAAGAAGAAAAAAAAGAAGTTAAGAAAGAATCTGTTAAAAAAGAAAAAGCCGTTAAAGAAGAAATTGATTTAACTAAATTAACAGTTGCTGATCTTAAAAAAATGGCAAAAGAAAAGAATATTGAAGGATATTCAAAAATGAAAAAAGATGAACTTATTGCAAGTTTAAAATAGTTGTTTAGGAGGTTATTATGATTACTGCAAGTATGGTAAAAGAATTAAGAGAATTAACTGGTGCTGGTATGCTTGATTGTAAAAAAGCCTTAGAAGCAACTAATGGTAATATCGATAAAGCTTCTGAGTGGTTAAGAGAAAAAGGAATTTCTAAAGCTGCAAAAAAAGCTGATAGAGTTGCTGCTGAAGGACTTGTTAATATTCTTATAGATGGTAATAAAGCAGTTATTATAGAAGTAAATTCAGAAACTGATTTTGTTGCAAAAAATGATGAATTTAAAGAATTAATCAATACAATTTCTAATTTACTAATTAATTCAAATGTTAAAACAATAGATGAAGCATTAAAATTATCAACTAATGAAGGAACATTAGCAGATACAATTACAAATAAAACAGCTAAAATTGGAGAAAAATTAAGTTTTAGAAGATTTGAAATTATAGAAAAAAATGATAATGAAAATTTTGGTTCATATATTCACATGGGTGGAAAAATTGCTGTATTAACTGTAATTGAAGGTGCAGATAGTGATGTTGCAAAAGATGTATCTATGCACGCTGCTGCTATGAGACCTAAATATTTAAGTATTGATTCAGTTCCAACTGCTGATGTAGAACATGAAAGAGAAATTCAAAAACAAATAGCTATAAATGAAGGTAAACCTGCTGAAATAGCTGAAAAAATGGTCGAAGGTAGAATTAAAAAATATTATAAAGAAGTATGTTTAACTGAACAACCTTTTGTTAAAGATGATTCTTTAAGTGTTAGTGAGTATGTTAAATCTAAAGGTGGAATTATTAAGAATATGATTAGATATGAGGTTGGAGAAGGAATTCAAAAAAGAGAAGATAATTTTGCTGAAGAGGTTGCTAAACAAATAAATGGATAAGATATTAATCTTATCTTTTTTATTATTATTAGTCATTGTAATGAATATTTAAATGTATTATAATTGTATATGATAGGATGTGAATATATGATAATAAAAACTATAGATGGTAATGAAGCTTGTGCAAGAAGCGCATATATGTTTTCTGATATAGCAGGAATATATCCAATTACTCCATCTTCAACTATGGCAGAATATATTGATGAATGGTCATCAAATGGAATGACTAATATATTTGATATGCCAGTAAAAGTAATTGAAATGCAAAGTGAAGCGGGTGCAGCAGGATTTGTACATGGAGCATTAACTAATGGTAGTCTTGCAACAACTTTTACTGCTAGTCAAGGATTGCTTTTAATGATACCTAATATGTATAAAATAGCAGGAGAAATGTTACCCTGTGTTATTAATGTTGCGGCAAGAAGTATTGCAACACATGCTCTAAGCATATTAGGAGATCATCAAGATATTTATGCAGTTAGACCAACAGGATTTGCTATAATGGCATCTTCATCTGTACAAAGTGTATCTGATTTAACTATAATAAGTTATCTTTCTTCTATAAAGGCTAGTATTCCTTTTATAAATTTTTTTGATGGTTTTAGAACAAGTCATGAAATAAATAAAATAAATATATTGGAAAAAGAAGATATTATAGATTTAATTGATTTTAAAAAAATAACTGAATTTAGAAATAAAGCCTTAAGTATAAATAGTAAGGTAAAAGGGACTGCTATGATGGAAGATGTATATTTTCAAATGGCAGAAGTAAGAAATAAAGACTATGATAAACTTCCAGACATAGTTAATGATTATATGAAAAAAATTAATAAAAAAACTTCTAAAAATTATGCTCCTTTTGAATATTATGGAGATAAAAACGCAAATAGAGTAATAGTAGCAATGGGAAGTGTTTGTGAAACAATAAAGGAAGTAATAGATGATTTAAAAGAAGATATTGGATTATTGGAAGTTCATTTATATAGACCTTTTTCATCTAAATATTTTTTTGATGCAATGCCTAAAACAGTAAAAAATATAGCAGTTTTAGATAGAACAAAAGAACCGGGTTCTATTGGTGAACCTCTTTATCTTGATGTTGTAAGCATATATTCTAATGTTTTAAATAAACCTAATATTATTGGTGGAAGATATGGATTATCAAGTAAAGATACTAATCCTGCGCATATAAAGGCAGTATATGATTTTATGTTATCAAAAAATAATTTTAATGGATTTACTGTTGGAATAGAGGATGATGTAACAAATTTGAGTATTCCTGTATCTGAATATCATACAAATACAAATTCAATTGATTTTTTAGTATATGGATATGGATCAGATGGAATGGTATCATGTTCTAAAGATATATTAAAAATAATAGGTGATAATACAAAAAAATATGTTCAAGGTTATTTTCAATATGATTCAAAAAAAAGTGGAGGTATTACAAGAAGTCATATAAGAATATCTAATAATCCTATAAAAAGTACATATTTTGTAAATAATCCAAATTTGGTTGTTTGTTCAAAAGAAAGCTATTTAACAAAATATGATATGTTATCTAATATAAAAGATAATGGAACATTTATATACGTAACATCCTTAAAAGAAAAAGAGGTAAATGAATTATTAGATAATAATTTAAAAAAAATAATAAAAGAAAAAAATATAAAATTTTATACAATAGATGCTTATAGTATAGCTAATAAATGTGGCTTAAAAAATAAAATAAGTACAATTTTAGAAACTTGTATTTTGTACGTAACTGGATATGAAAAATATATAGATTTTATAAAAGAAAATGTAAGAAAAAGATTTTTAAAAAAGGGAGAAGAAGTAATAAATTCAAATATTGATGCTATTGAAAAAACTTTAAAAAATTTAATTGAAATAAAAGTATTATTTAATGACATAGAATTTATTGATGACAAAAATAAAAAAATTAATAAGGTATTTGATATGATAAATTCTCTTGATGGGAATAAATTAAAGGTAAGTGATTTTATTCCCTATAAGGATGGTAGTTTTATAACAGAAACAACTAAATACGAAAAAAGAGGAATTGCAGAAATGGTTCCAGTATGGAATAAAGATAAATGTATTCAATGTAATCAATGTTCTTTTGTATGTCCACATGCTGTAATAAGGCCATATTTACTAGATGAAAGTGAAGTAAAATCTGCTCCTAAATCATTAAAAAATAATCTAAGGAATGCAATTGGATCTAAATATCAATATACGATAGGAATTTCTAAATTAGATTGTACTGGTTGTTCAATTTGTGCTAATATTTGTCCAAGTAAGGCAATAACTATGTCTCATTTTGATGAAGTAAATGACAATAATAATTTTGAATATTTATTAAAAGTAAAAGAAAAAAATGAACAAATTAATTCTACAGTTAAGGGAACACAATTTAAAACACCAAAATTTGAATTTAGTGGGGCATGCGCGGGTTGTGGAGAAACCTCATATATTAAATTATTAACACAATTATTTGGAGAAAAAATCGCAATTGCAAATGCAACAGGTTGTTCATCAATTTATGGAGCTTCTTTTCCAAGTATTCCATACAAAATTCCATGGGCAAATTCGTTATTTGAAGATAATGCGGAATTTGGATATGGTATGTTGTTATCGTATTATTCCAATAGAACAAAAGTAAAAAAAATAATGGAAGAAGAAATAGATGGTAAAAATAAAGAATTAATAAAAAAATGGTTAGAAAATTATGATAATTATAATGTAACAAAAGAAGTATATGATAGCTTTGATTTTAATGAATCTAAATTAAAAGATTTAAAAGATTTTATTATCTCAAGAGATATATGGATCGTTGGTGGAGATGGATGGGCATATGATATCGGATTTAGTGGAATAGACCATGTATTATCAAGTAACAATAGAGTTAAAATATTGGTGTTAGATACAGAAGTTTATTCAAATACTGGTGGGCAATCATCAAAATCATCAAATAGAGGATCAATAGCAAAATTTACATCTAACGGAAAAGAAAATAATAAAAAGGATTTAGCAAGAATTGCAATGTGTTATAAAAACGCATATGTAGCACAAATTTCAATGGCAAACATGAATGCTGTTATTAAAGCATTTAATGAAGCCGATAAACATGATGGACCTTCTATTATAATTGCATATTCTCCATGTATCAACCATGGCATAAAAACAGGAATGGAAAGTCAAATTGAAGAACAAAAATTAGCTGTTTCAAGTGGATATTTTCCATTATTTAGATATAACGGAAAAACTAAAGAATTTAATTTAGATAGTAAAAAACCAAATTTTGATTTATTAGATAAATTTATTGATAATGAAACAAGATTTAATGCTTTAAAAATAATAAATGAAGAAAAAGCTAATATATTATTTCAAAAATTAAAAGAAGATGTTAAAGAAAGATTTGAATATTATAAAAATTTATCAGAAAAAGACTTTTAAAAAGTCTTTTTTTTAAGGGAAAATAATTTTTAACCAAGAATAAATAACTAGGTGATAAAAATGATTTTAAAATGTTTAGATATTTGTAAAAAAAATATTTTAAATAATATTTGTATACAAATTAAAGATGGAGACATTGTTGGCTTGCTTGGACCAAATGGTGCTGGAAAAACTACTTTGATAAGTATTATTTTAGGGTTACAAAAAAAAGATTCCGGAAAAATATTTATAAATGATAATGATATGGATTTAAATTATAAAAAAAATATAAAAGTAATCGGAAGTGTAATGGATTCGCAAAATTTTTATACATATTTAACAGGTATGAGTAATTTGAAATTAAAAGCTAGAATATATAAAATAGATAAATTAGAAATAGATAAAATTGTAGATTTAGTTGGATTATCAAATAAAATAAATGATAAAGTTAGAACATATTCATTAGGGATGAAACAAAGATTAAATATAGCTATGGCATTATTAAATAAACCTAAAATTTTAATAATGGATGAACCAAC